>CAJOPO010000175.1 GCA_905236315.1 uncultured Treponema sp. | reverse complement strand
ATTATTACATCGTTAAAAGAGCTTGGCTCTATGCTTTCCCCTTGCAAAAGGATTAAAGACATGCCGTAAGAAACAGATATTCCTTCTATTACAGAAGAGCCGTTTAATATAGAAATACATTCTATTTCTGAAGAAGAGTTTGTGTAGCCTTTAGAAATGTCTGTGCGCAAAACGGAATATACATCTTCTGTGCAGGGAATATCTTTCTTACATTCCGCGACTTTTGGCTTTAGGGTGGGTAGCACGGCTTCTAGTGCCTTTGCAACGTGTAGCGTTCGTTCTTTGCCTGTGGGGTCAAGCCTTTTGTAATCATAAAAGCGATAGGTAAAATCACTACCATATTCGATTTCGTATACAAGGCTACCTGCTGTCATAGCGTGGAGTGTTCCCGCGCTTATGCAGACATAATCGTTTTGCTTAACGTTTAGCCTTTCTACTATGCTTTCTGTGCGGTCTTCGTCTATGGCTTTCTTTATCTCTGCGCTTGTATTACACTTGCTGCCTGCATAAATCCAGCCGCTTTTGGGGGCTTGCAAAAAGAGCCAAGATTCCTTTTTACCAATCTTTTTATGCTCTAGCCTCTCTGCCGTTTTATCATCAGGATGCACTTGAATACTAAGGTTTTCTGTAGCGTCAACTAGGGCGATTGTTAAAGGGAACTCTTCATAATTATCAAGGCCCCAGTCGGATTTCTCTTTCAAAAACACATCATGCAATGTGCAGCCCTTATATTTACCGTTTAGGACGGTATTAGACAAATCTTTGTGTCCATTTACCATATACAAATGCCCAATCTTTTTGCCATCCTCATTGTGCAGTATACGCTTTCCGCCCCAGATTGTTTCATGAATAACAGCTTGCAGAATATACATATTACTTAACCTCTACGCCATAAGAATACTTATTCTGTATCTGCCTAATATCAAGCAACTGTTTAAGCAAGCCTTCTAGCATATCAAGGCGCAGCATACAACTACCATCACACTTTGCCATATCTGGATTGTCATGCACTTCCATAAAAAGACCGTCTATAGCCCCTGTTGCCATTGCAGCGCGGGCAAGATACGGCACATATTCCCTCATGCCACTGTTGCCAAAGCCTTCTCCCCCACCAGAAATCTGTACACTATGAGTGCTATCAAAAACCACTGGGTAGCCTAGCTTCTTTAGACGCACAAGGCTCGTCATATCCACAACTAAATCGTGATAACCAAAGCAAGAACCGCGTTCGCATAGCATGATGTTGCGGTTGCCATAGTCTTCAAACTTGCCGACCACGTTTCCCATTTCCTCTGGGCTTAAGAACTGCGCTTTCTTTATATTTATAATCTTGCCTGTTTTTGCAGCTGCCTTTATTAAATCTGTTTGGCGGCATAAAAAGGCAGGAATCTGAATAACGTCTGCCACCTCTGCTATTGGTTCTGCCTGCCATGCCTCGTGAATGTCGGTTGCAATGCGCACTCCGTTTTCTTCTTTTGCCTTGCGCAATATGCGTATTCCTTCTTCTAGCCCTAGCCCTCTCCACTTTGAAACAGAGGTTCTGTTTGCCTTGTCCCAAGACACCTTAAAGCAGTAGTTTATTCCCAGCCTGTCTGCAATGCACTTTATCTCTTTAGACAAATACATAACGCTCTCTTCTGATTCAAGGGAGCAAGGCCCTGTTATTAAAAAGAATTTATCTTTATCTAGTAAAAAGTTTTTTTCCATATCATTCTCCTAAACAATGTGTTAAGCGCAATTCATCACGCCAAGAACGTAACATGGGCGTGCTTCCGTGTGAGGTGGGGATTATACAATATGAGATTCCGAAATTGCTTTGTAATGACAGGTAAACGAGAAAGGATGGGTGTTATAGAATGAGAGTGATATAGAGGAGAAACAAGGGGCTTATAGGCTTTGCAAAGTCCCTTGTTAATAGTAATTATACTATACTGTTGTACCCCCCCCCTAGCATTTTGTGTAGCATATATGCTAGGAGTAATGAAAGAAACCTTTATTTCTGGCTCTAGTGTGGCCTTAAGTTCCTTTATCATCTGCTTTATTTCTGCGTTTAGTGTGGCAAATTCATTTTTATGCCTTTCATTCTGGAATGAAGTGTCATAATAGTTATTGCTTTTATTCTCATCAAAGCCGTCAAAACCCGCAATGGCTATATCTGTAATGGGCAGTTTCTTTAGTAAGTTTAACAGCATAATCGTTGAGTTATCAAAATATTTATACCCGCGATTTATAAGGCTATAGTAATTTATAAGCAGCGTATCGTTGTTTTGTGCTTCTATATTTGAACTTATTATTAATTTTGCATTTGCAAGTTTATCCCTTTCCCTTATATAACGCTTTTTGTTTCCAAAGAAGATATACGCATCTTTATGCTTGGGAACATAATTAACCGCTATGATTATAGGATTATTCTGCACAATATATTCATCAACTAGAGCCTCATATTGATGTAAAGAATCTCCTGGTGCTAGAACAAGTATTTTTCTGCCATTGAATGTACTTCGCAAAACTTCTAAAGAAGAGCTATCATCAATCTTTGCAGCATTATATTCCGTATATATTCTATCAATATTGTTATAGTCGTATCGCTGCCTTGTGTCTGTATCAATCATAGAAACAATGCTTCTAATGTCTTTAGACTGCAAGCGGAATTTCTCTGTTAGATAGATAATATTATTTGGGTGGGATTTATAAATGCCTGCCATCATAGCGGGAATAGAATATCCCCAGTTATATTTTAAGCTATAAGTATAAATGTGGTCATCTATTAAATCCAAAATAGCATCAAAGTCATAGGCATAATGCAGTTTCTTTATGAGATACTGAACGATAAGCTCTAGGTTTAGATTTCCCGCTACCTTTCCCATGCCGTTTAGTGTGGCATCTATAATGATAGTGCGGTTAGAAAAACGACCTAACTTTATAACTTCCTGCGCTAAAGAAAAAGAAAGTTGATAGTTATTGTGCGAGTGAAAGTCTATGCAGATGTCTTCGTCCATGTTATTATTTACTAAAGCGAAAATGCGGTCTATATCATCAGTGTACATAGCTCCGTAGGTGTCAACAATGCCAAAGCTATACGGCTTAAGCTCATTGATAATTTCTACTAGCTCTAGTAGTTCTTTATCTGAATAATTTAGAGAATTAACCCCTTGAACAAATAAGGAGTAGCCACGCTCTTTTACAATGTGCAAGCAGCGTTTTATATCATCTAAATGATTTATATAATCCTTTTTAGTAAATCCAACACGAATACCATCAATGGAAGAGCCATCATATTGCTCCAATGTATCAAAATCAAACATTCCGTAGTCAATAAACGCTACGTACTGGGTATTATCTTTTTTAGTACCTAAGTAAGAAGAAATCTGGCTTGGCTTCGTAAAAAATGTGCTGTTTCCGTTCCACTGAACGTTTCTCCAGTCGCGCAAGAATCCCACTTCAATAATGTCTATATTTGCATTTGCAAGGCGGTGGATTATATCTTTTATATCTTCATCAGCATAAGAGAGATTGAATATTCTGCCACCGTCTCGCAGTGTGCAGTCTAATAGCTTTATGTTTTTCATAGTTACCCTTCCTCTTTCTCTGATAGATATTTTGCTGCAACCTGTGCAAAGGCAAAATCTTCTGCGGTGTCTATATCTATTGCTTCAAACTGGTCTATGGTATAAATGAATGGATTATTGCCTATGCGCTGACCTAACTTTGTAAACACTTCTTTTCTAAAGATAAAGAAAGCCCCTGTTTCCATATACACAGGTTCTAGGTCTTGAGTTCTAACAATGTTTTTAACGTCATAATTAAAGGGCTTATTGTGATACCACATATAGTCTTGCAAAGCCACTGCGCTAAAAGCAGAATCATATTCCCCGCTAGTAACCTTTTGCAAGGCACTTCTTATGGAACTTGCTTTTGTAAAGGGCTGCGTAACGTGGGTTAGCACGTAAACGTCCGCATCCACATCGTTTACAAAGCGTTCTATGATTTCTAGCCCCTTTACATTAAAGCCGTCTAGGTAAGTATCTCGCTTTAGAAATGTTAATTGTGGCGGTAAGTATGGCTTTATAGCCTCATCGCTACAGTACACGTACTTTGTATCAATTTCGTTAATTGTGCTTAGTGTATTAAAAAGATAGGAACACAAGGGCTTCCCATTTAAGAGCATTGTGTTCTTGCCAGGAAGCCTTTGATTGTTTAACTTTATGGGGATAAAAGAAACTACTTTCATTATGCAGCCTCTCTGTAAGAAGGTTGCATAAAAAGAGATGTTTCGGGCGAACAATCGCCCTCAACATGACATGTTATTCTGATGCGATAGTCCCTCGTTGTTCTGAAACGAGTGCTTATCGTTGTTCTAAGGCAAGTACCCCTCGTCATTCTGAGGCGACAGCCGAAGAATCTATGCCCACTACTAATTACACTATACTGTTGTACCCCCCCCCCGTGCATTAGTATAGTTATTTTCGCTTAATCCTACATCAATTATATCTTGCATTTTTACAGTTCCTATTATTTTGTTGTTTTCCATTACAGGCAAACACGTAATCTTTTTTTCTTGCATAAGTTTTAATGCAGATATGGCAAGGGTTCCCTTTTGCACTGTATAAGGATTATCTGTCATAATGTCTTTTACATTCTGGGAATAGATGTCTATCTTCTTTTCTAACAAGCGTCTTAAATCCCCATCTGTAACAATGCCTAGCAGGTTGTAGTTTTCATTGATTACAGAAACCACCCCCATACCCTTTTTACTTATCTCCACAATGGCTTCTTGTAGATTTGCCGTATATAAAATGCAAGGATTATTTTCTCCTTTTACCATAAGGTCTTCCACCTTTAAGATAAGGCGTTTACCTAAAGCCCCTGCAGGATGAATCTTTCCAAAGTCCACATCTTTAAAGCCGTATATACCACTTGCCACAACAGCAAGCGCGTCTCCATAGCATAATTCCGCTGTAGTGCTAGAAGTGGGAGCAAGCCCTAAATAGCAGGCTTCCTTAAATTTGGGTAATAGCTGAACTATGTCTGCCTCTTTTGCAAGAACGGAATTTTTGTTTGCCGTTATGCCTATGCACATAGCCCCAATCAACTTTATGCGTGGTAAGATTTGTATAATCTCATCACTTTCGCCGCTAAGACTTATGGCTACCACAATATCATTCTTAGAAATCATGCCTAAGTCGCCGTGCATGGCTTCTGCTGGGTGCAAATAAAAAGACGGAGTGCCTAAACTAGAGAATGTAGCGGCTAACTTTGTAGCTATGTGGCCAGGCTTTCCAATTCCTGTAATAACTACTTTACCCTTGCATGTAGTAATAGCGTCTAAAATCTTAAGGAAGGAGTCTCCTAACGCATCTCGTGTTTTTTGTAAGCCTTCAATCTCTATATCAAATACTCTTCTTGCTTCTAAGAGTCTCTTATCCATATTGTTTAACTGTGGACTGCTACTATCATACACCTTTATTACGCGCTCTAGCAGTGCTTCAAAATCATCAAGGCGTACCATATTAGGTCCGTCGCTTAGGGCATTATCTGGGTCTGGGTGCACTTCAAAAAACAAGGCATTAGCCCCAGCCGCTACAGCTGCCTTTGCAAGCGGTTCCACATATTCGCGGTTTCCGCCTGTCGAGTTCCCCTTACCTCCTGGCTTTTGCACACTATGGGTTGCGTCAAAAACCACAGGGTAGCCTAGTTTTTTCATTTCTGTAAAGCTTGTCATATCCACAACAAGCGTGTTATAACCAAACGTGGTACCCCGCTCGCAAAGCATAATATTTTTATTACCAGAATCTTCTATCTTCTTTACAACGTTCCTCATATCCCAAGGGGCTAGGAACTGGGCTTTCTTTACATTAATAATCTTGCCTGTCTTAGAGGCGGCAACTAGTAAATCAGTCTGACGGCACAGAAAAGCAGGAATCTGTATTATATCCGCCACTTCTGCTACCTTTTGTGCCTGCCAAGCCTCGTGTATATCCGTACAAATCCTTACGCCATATTGCTTTTTTATAT
The DNA here is from genome assembly GCA_905236315.1 of uncultured Treponema sp. Lineage (GTDB taxonomy): Bacteria > Spirochaetota > Spirochaetia > Treponematales > Treponemataceae > Treponema_D. The sequence goes on along the minus strand of CAJOPO010000175.1, from coordinate 303 downwards.
CAGAAAGAATCTGTAATCCCTTTTCTATACCAGGACCTCTGTATGAAGAAATGCTAGTTCTGTTTGCCTTATCAAACGAAGCCTTAAAATAAAAATCTAAATCAAGGCGATTAGCAATTTCTTTTAGCGTGCATGCAATGAACTCTGCATTTTCTTTTGATTCTATAACGCAAGGCCCTGCTATTAATGTAAACTTACTCATATTGCATATATTCCTTATGGGAACCTCTAAAAATTGCAATTTTTAGAGGTAACTTTGAAAATGCGATGTTTTAATTCCTGCTATTACCAGGAATTAAAACT
>CAJOPO010000174.1 GCA_905236315.1 uncultured Treponema sp. | reverse complement strand
AGTTTTAATTCCTGGTAATAGCAGGAATTAAAACATCGCATTTTCAAAGTTACCTCTAAAAATTGCAATTTTTAGAGGTTCCCTATAGTGTAAAAAATATACTTGACATATTTAATTTGTAATGTTAATGTTGCTATATATGAATAATACAATTCGCAGGGCGCAGAACATTTCTTTCTCATTGTTGGCATACTTTTATTATTGCTTTTATAAGTTCTCGTACGTTTGCGGAAAAAAGTGCATATAGCATAAATTGTATTGCTATTAATAGTGATAGATTAAGCCTTCCGCAAAAACGGAGGGCTTTTTTATTTTTAAATTCATTTTTAGTGAGGTATAAAATGATTATTGTTTTAAAAAAGGGAACTCTCCAAAAGGATGTAGACAATTTTATTGATGGCGTAAAGCAAAAAGGGCTAGGAGTTCACATTTCTACAGGTGTGGATAAAACTGTGATTGGACTTTTAGGAGATACTTCAAAGCTAGACCCAGAAGATTTTCTTGCAAATGATATTGTAGAAAGCGCAGAGCGTGTTTCTGCTCCATATAAAATGGCAAGTCGTTCTTTTCATCCTTCAAATACTGTTGTTACTGTTGGGGCAAATCAAAGTGGTGTGCGTCCTTGTAATATAGGAGATGGAAAAACTGTTGCTGTGATAGCAGGTCCCTGTTCTGTAGAAAATGAAAGACAGATTATAGATGCAGCCCTAGCTGTAAAAAATGCTGGAGCTAGAATACTTCGTGGAGGGGCGTATAAGCCTAGAACATCTCCTTATAGTTTTCAGGGCTTAGGTAAAGAAGGCATAAGACTGCTTTTAGAAGCAAAAAAAGAAAGTGGGCTTCCCATTTGTACAGAACTTATGGCTATTTCAGAAATAGATAATTTTACTGATGTGGATATGATACAGGTTGGAGCGAGGAATTTTCAAAACTTTGATTTATTAAAAGAGCTAGGACACAGTGGAAAACCAATTTTATTAAAAAGAGGACTCTCTGGTACTATAAAAGAATGGCTTATGAGTGCAGAGTATATAATGGCAAATGGAAATGAAAACGTGGTTTTATGTGAGAGGGGAATAAGAATATATGACAACTACACTCGTAACTGTCTTGATGTAAGCGCAGTGCCATATTTGCATAGAGTAAGTCATCTACCTGTAATCATAGACCCAAGTCATGCTTGTGGACTTAGATGGATGGTAGGCGACCTTGCAAAAGCCGCTGTTGCTATAGGTGTTGATGGACTTGAAATTGAAGTTCATTGTAATCCAGAAAAGGCATTAAGCGATGCAAGTCAGCAGTTACCACCAGAAATGTTTAGTGCCTTAATGTCTAAATTAGCACAGATTGCTGCTGTAGATAATAGAACTATTTAAGAACTTTTATAAAAACATCTATTTCTGCACGGATTCGTTTAAGAAATGATTCTGTCATACTTAAACGGTATCCGTCAGGAAAGTGTAGGTATAAGTATTCTCTATCTTTTAGCATGGAATAAAGTTGTTCTTGTAAAGTGATGTCTTTTTTTATGTATTTAGATTTTGTGCCGTTAATGAGTAAATCTTTTATTTGTTCAAGAGCATTTTTTTCTTCTTGAATAAATAAAAGAGTCTTATTTGCTTTGCCAAGAAGAGAATTTTGTTTATCATTAAGAGGTTTTACGCAAAGTTGGAGTTTACAATTTGTTTTATTATTTGCATTTGTAATGATAGATTTCAATTGTTCCAAAGTGCATTTTTTTAAGCCTATGTTTATTCCCCCCATACCCAAATAATACATATTGGATATGCTTGCAAAAATGTTTGCAAAGTGTTCTGCATAGGAATACATAGCTGTATTTGTTATTTTTATATTGCCTTCGTAATCCTTACATTTAATAGTTCCAGTTCCAAAGGCTGCTTGATAATTTCCATGAGATTTTAGTTTGTTTATAGCAACAAGATTTTGTATATGATTTGCTGTACCCTTTGCATGGGTTAGTCCTATGGAATAACTAAAATCTAAACCTGTAATAAATATGGGAATTCTTTCATTATAACGCAAAAGGAGAGCTATATAAGTGGCACTGAGACCTACTGAGCCTAATGGCTGAATAAAATTATTTTGTAAAATATTTGCTTTTAATTTATTAATAAAGTTAGCATTTGTATATTCGCTTGCAAACCATATAGTTTTTCCGCCTGTAAACGAAGTTAAAATTGGTCTTGAACATAAGTCAGAAAAAGAAATAAAACTATCTTTGTTTCCATAATCTTTTAGGCCAATATATGCTTTTTGTATGGCAAATTGTGCCTCTACTCCAACTACTGCGTCCACAGGAATGTTTCTTTTTGATAGGGCAGAGAGAGCTGCATCTACTGCAATAATATAGAAACTTTTATTTTGCGCTTCT
>CAJOPO010000173.1 GCA_905236315.1 uncultured Treponema sp. | reverse complement strand
TCAAACGGATAAGAAATTCTTAAAAAGATTAAATGCACTTTTAAAAGATATTGACCGCGGAGAATATAGTGGAATTGGAAAGCTAGAGCCTCTAAAGGAAGATTTGTCAGGGTACTGGAGTCGTCGCATTGATGATTATAACAGAATTGTATACAGAATTGTAGAAGGGGACGGAAAAAAAATATGTTGAAATATTACAATGTGGAAGACATTACGGCAAGTAATGCCTTTTTCCCTATGTAACTTGTAAAAACTAAGTTTCCGTGCAGAAGGGATTGAACTCTTCTTAAAAATATGCAATAATGAACATCCTACAAAGTCTATAACTTCGACTAATAAAACATTTATGTAAGTTTCTAAAAACTTCAGTTTATAAAAACTTCAGTTTTTAGAGATGTCCAATCTATTTAAACGATACACTCCTTTCTAATTAAATATTCATTTACTTCTAACTAAACTTAATACTATAATCTAACTAGATTACACTCCCCTTTATTATGTTCTCTCTACCCCCTGTGTGTAAGTAATGTAGTTTACTATTACCTATTGATTAATGGATTAACAAATTATATATTATTAGCAATATGAATAATCTAGAAATACTTCTTTGTGGCTGGGGAAATATAGGTAAGATTCTATATGAAGAAGAGCTTTTACCTATGGATAATGCATTAAAAAAAAAGAAAATAGACGGGGGGGGGGTATTCAAATATACGACCCCAACAAAGAATGTCCAAATAAAGTTAAAGATTTAAATCATCATTATAATTTTGCCTTTGTCTGCGTTCCAACTGAAAAAAAGGCAGATGGCTCTGCTGATACAAGCATTGTGTTAGATGTATGCGCTAAAATAGACGCAGATGTTATTATTATAAAATCCACAATACCAATCAATATAGTAGAAGATTTACCCCCAAATGCAATTTTTTCTCCTGAGTTTACAGGAACTACGCAACATAAAGGGGTACATAACTATGTTGTTCTAGCGGGAAGCAGAAAACTTTGTAATAAGGTTTCAGAACTTTATAAGAATATCCATGATGCTTCATTTAAAATTGTCTTTACAGATATAAAAACAGCCATTATTTCAAAATATGCTGAAAACTGCTTTCTTGCACTAAAGGTTACTTTTTGTAATGAAATTGCAAAGGCGTGTAAAAAAGTTGGAACAGAATATGAAGATGTACGCAATATTTTGCTTTTAGATAGTCGCATAAATCCTAGCCATACCTTTGTTTATGATAACCAACCTTTTTATGATTCTCACTGTTTAAATAAAGATATACCTGCTTTTATAGCCCAATTTAATCTGCCTTTAATGAAGGCTGTGGATAAAATTAACCGCGAAGCAAAAGAAGAACGTCTTTAACTTGAAAAAAACTCACAAGTCTAATATCTGGAGAAAATAATGAATAGTGAAATTTTAATAGATAGGAAACTGAATATTTGTAGCGCGCTGTTTATAACAGGATTACTTTCTTCAAATTTTTTAAGTGCAAAAATCGTAAATATATTTGGTTTGCAAATGCCTTCTGCAACAATAGCTTATGCTGTTACTTATTTAATGACTGATGTTGTGGGGGAATTGTATGGCAAAAAAGAAGCTGACCGCCTTGTTTTTACAGGTTTTATATGTTTGGTTTTTAGCACATTGTTAATTCGTCTATCTCTTATACTTCCTTCATTAAATGATACAAGTTCGTTTGAAGATGTATTTAATTCTACAACAAGGATTATACTGGGGAGTTTTGCAGGATACTGTATAAGCCAAACTATAGATGTTTTTATTTTTCATAAAATAAAATCTTTTTCTGATAAGTATAAGTTTATAAGAAACAATGTAAGTACAATAGTAAGCCAGTTTGCAGACACTGTTGTATTTAGTTTTGTGGGATTTTATGGAAATGTTCCAAAGATAAGCTCTCTTATATGGGGCGTATTTTTCGCAAAAGTTATCATTGCTTTGTGTGATACTCCATTTTTTTATTTACTAACACGTAAAGTAAAAAGGAATTTACCTTATGAAGATAGATAAAAAGATTGCTGTAATAATAGCAACATCATTAGGGCGTGTTAATACTTTATTTGAAAGAGCCTTATCCTCTGTTTTAAAGCAAACTAGTTTTCCTAATTTTATCCTAATTGTTGATGATAATGATGATAAAAATATAAGCGATATAATACAGACTCGTTTAGAAGATATAAAGGTAAATTCTAAAAACGATTATCCAGCTATTTTTTATATAAAAAATGTTCATACAAGGGCAATGAGCGGAACAGGAGCTTGGAACACAGCGTTTGACTTTTGTAAAAATATTCTCTCTGATGATGATTATATTGCAATCCTTGATGATGATGACAGTTGGGAAAAGACTTATATTGAAAAATGTAGAATGTATATTGATAAGAGGCCAGACCAAATAATTGCATTTTTGCACAGAAGTGACTGTAATGAACCTAGTTATATATCTAAAGAATGCTTAAAAGTTGAAAATTTTCTTTTAGGGAATCCTGGCGTACAGGGAAGCAATATGTTTTTTAGATTTTCTGCCATAAAAATTATAGGCGGTTTTGATGAAACACTTGCAAGTTGTACCGATAGGGATTTTATGATACGTTTTCTTACAGAAATAGAAAATCCTAAAATAGAAATTATACATGAAGTTCTTGTAGAGCATTTTGCAGGCGAAGGAACTGTAACTTATGACAGGGTAAAAAAGCAAAAAGGACTAGATGCCTTTTATAAAAAACATATCCGCCTTTTTGATAAAGACATACTTAATGCTAGTCTAAAAAGGACAGAAAAACTTTTTTATTACGCAAACGTAAACAATATCAAAAAGTTTTATGCACTCACTCATGATTGTTTAAATACAGAAAAGATTGTTATAGGTGTGGCTCTTCATAATAATAAATCAACAATAAGGAATACTATACAGTCAATTTTTAATCAAAAAAATGTCAAAAGTGAAATTTGGGTATTAATCGTAAATGATGATTCTACTGATGATTGGATGGTAGAAATTAATGACATATTGAATAATGAACATATTATTTATTGGAATGTTAATTTTCATAACGTGTCTAAAGTTAGAAATTATATTAACAATTTCATAAAGACTCACTTTTCTAATGTGCTATTAATAGGCAGACTTGACGCTGATGATGTTTATGCAGAAAGAGATGTTTTATCAAATATAGAAAAAAAGTATTTAGAATCCAAGCCAGATTTTATTATTGCAGGTAACTATCTTAAATTAGAAGGAAAGATATTGAGCAAGATAAACCGTGCTAAAAAAGAACTTTTAGACCATGATTTTTTGCTAAACCTTCTAAAAGATATGGCAGAAGAAAAGGCAGAAAATGAACTTCCTTCTTGCAATCTGTTTATGACACCTAAAGCCATGCTTGAATATCCTAATAAAAAGAGTGCAGAAGACCATTTTCTTGTTTCTTATATTCTATGGAATAGCAATAAATACAAGGTTTTAATAGCTGAGGATATTTTGCTTACTGTGTATAGCTTAGATGGAAGCCTTAGTTTTAATAATAAAAAAGAAAATAATTATTATGCTATACGAAAAGAATTATATGAGGAAGCCTCTAAAAACTTCACTTTTTAGACATGACCATGAACTATATAGGAGAATCTTTAAGCGATGAAAAATAATGAACGAAAAGAAAAAGCTATAGAGATATTAAAAAAAGAGGGATTAGAAAATCTTTGTTTTTTAGGGCAGGGGTTTGAAGGTGTGGTTTTTCATGATGAACGGTGGGTTTATAAAGTAATAATTCCTTTTTTTGTTAAGGGTAATAAATGGAATACTATAAAACATCTTTCTTTTTTCTTAGAAGATGATAAGCGAGATTATAAATCTTTTTATAAAATTGAAGAACTTATAGAAACAAAAGATGGTTATTTAATAGAAAAATATCCTTATGAAAAATCTGCGAGTGTAACGGCTTTTTCAGAAAAAGAAGTTATAGACCTCCTTGTTGAATGTTGGCAGAAAAAACTAATAATACAAGACTGTAAAAAAGAAAATTTTATACGTGTGAATGGCGAGTTAAAACTTATAGATATGGATGCTGTTACATATTACAGTGATAGTTTGTTTTTAAATGCTTGTGCAAGAATGTTTATATATCTTTATCATAAAGATAATCCTAATATAAAAAAACTACAAAGAAGTGCAATAAATAACTTTGACCTTCCTGAGCTTGAAGGTTTTAGAAACTTCGTAAATAGCGTATTCTTAAATATTGTTTTTTCCGAATCAAAAGAATTTATTTCTTGTATGAGCGTGCACAAAAAAGAAGATTTAGTTTATGAAGTCTATTCTACAGCAAATATTTTGAACTTAGAAGAATTGTTTTACGAAAAACTAAAAGAAAATTTATATTTAGTTGATATTCAAGTTACGCCTCCTGTGTTATCTAAAGATAATAGTTTTTCATGTAATTCTGTTTTTGTAGGATATAAGAAAATAGAGTCTTGTAGTGAAAAAGTGTCTTTATTAATAAAAACATGTGCTATGGATAGCGAAACCATTGAGCAAAATATAAAGCATATTGTAAAACAGTTATCTACTCCAAAGACATTTTATGAAATTGTTGTTTCTGTGGATTCAAAAAAAGAAGAGTTTTTGCGGCAGTATACGGAAAATCCTAATTATGAAAAGGTTATTCAGATTGTAAATCAACTTAAAGAAGAAAAAATTATAGACCGCTATATTATCTTTAATCCACATGAAGCTATAGGGGTGAATAAAAGATGGTTTAATATAGAAACCGAGGAAACACATTCTGTAAGAAATATACCCATAAGTTCTCAACTGTATGCTTTTGAGCAGTGCTTAGGAAACTATATTCTACAGGTAGATAGTGATGTAATTATAGGACGTAAAGATTTATCTCATGATTACCTTTCTGATATGATTAATGAAATCAAGAAAAATATTAATGTTATTTCTGTAGGCTTTAATATTTATAATTCAGAAAGTAAGGCTTATTTTGGATTTGAAAACGGTGGATATGTGCCAGAAGTGAGAATGTGTCTTTTTAATAAGGAACGCTTTTTTAGTATACGTCCGCTTCCAAATTCTATTGATAAGGATGGCCGCCTTACTTTGAGTTGGTACAGGTCAATGGAGCAGAAACAGAAAGAATCAACTTATTGTTCAATACGAGGGGGAAATAATCGAACATTTTTTATTCATCCGCAAAATTACAGAAAAACATCGCCACATACTTGGCTGAATATACTTGACCGCACCGAGCAACTTGAAATACCAGATGTGCAGATGAATTGCTTTGATGCAGAAGGCTCTTTTTATGATTGGTGTCGCCCAAAGAGAAGCGAAAAATTGATTGTTATGTCTTGCTTCAGAAATATTACCTCAGAGAAATTTTTGCGCTTTTGGGTAAGCCTTAGAAATCAGAGTTATAAGGATTTTGGTCTTGTGCTTTATGATGATTTTTCTGATAATGGGGTATCTATATTTATTGAACATATTATAAAACCATATAAAAACAAAATAACATATATAAGGGCTAGAAGTTTTCTGCCAAAGTTACAGTGTGAATATATTATTGTTCACAATATCTGTATTGACCCTAATTCAATAATTGTATGTATAGATACTGATGACGCTCTTATAGGTAAAGATGTTTTGTATGATATTTACAAAAAGTATGAAATGTTTGGACTAGATTGTACTTGTGGGCGAGTTCATCAAAGTTATAGAATTCAACCATATTATCGTTACCCTGTTGATTTTATGAATCCACGTAAAATGGGAGGAAATGTATGGCAGCATACGAAATCTTTTAAAAAATACCTATTTGATTCTATTCCTCTATCTTATTTTTTGTATGATGATAAAGAACTTAGCCTTTCTGAAAGAAAATGGTTTTTAAAGTGTGATGACTATGCAATGATGGTTCCTATTGTAGAAATGTCTTCTTCACCGTATCAAATGGAATTTATAAATTATTATTATGAACGTGATTATGAAAAACGAGATGACCAACGAGAACTAAAAGAGGAGTGCATAAAAGAAATATTATCTAAACCAGCTCTTTCTCAAAAAAATGTAGAAAAAGGCAGAAAGTCATTTTTACCCACAATGGACAGAATAGAAATAGATATAACATTTGAGTGTAACTTAAAATGTGCAGCTTGTAATAGGTCATGTGATAAAGCCCCTTCAAAAGAGCGTATGACTATAGATAATATACAGTTTTTTATAAACGATAGTATTTCAAACGGCATAAAGTGGAAAAAGATAAATGTTTTAGGTGGTGAGCCTACACTGCATCCAGATTTCGAAAAGATAGTTAGTTTGCTTCAAGAATATGCAGATAAGTCTAATCCAGAACTTATTATAACTATTGTTTCAAATGGTTTTACAAAAGAAAGCAGAATATTAAATGATAAAGTAGAAAAACAATATAAAAATGTAAGTATAGATAAAAAATCTTATAAAAAATCAAATATTATTGAATATTTTACTCCTGTTTCTGACGCTCCTCTAGATGATAGTCGTTTTGATAATGCAGATTTCTCAAAGGCCTGCTGGGTTACTTCGTATTGTGGAATAGGATTAAACAAAAACGGTTATTATGGCTGTGCTGTTTGTGGTGGTATAGACCGCGTAATGGGAGGTAAAAACGGTTTAAAAACCCTAAAGAATCTAACAATTTCAAAGTTAAAAGAGCACTTTAATACTTTTTGTCGTTACTGTGGGAACTATAAGCACTATGAAGAGAGTAGGGGAGATTTTCTTTTAAGATGTGAAAAAGCACCTTTTAGACCTATAGTTTCTCCAATATGGGAAAAATTATATGATGAGTATAAATAATGTGTAAGTCTTATATCTTTTTCCTATGTAAAGGTACTTTACAAAAGTATTAAATTTGTCATAATTAAAGAACTAAAAACAAGGTAAGTTTGCCTAATATAGATTCGATAATAATAAGGGAACCTCTAAAAATTGCAATTTTTAGAGGTAACTTTGAAAATGCGATGTTTTAATTCCTGCTATTACCAGGAATTAAAACT
>CAJOPO010000172.1 GCA_905236315.1 uncultured Treponema sp. | reverse complement strand
TACTGATTCTGCAAAAGATGCTGCATCATCCTTAAGTCTTAATCCTGCACCAACTACAGAAGCACATGCCTTACGGAAAGCAGGAGTTTTAGCAATACCAACAGCTGTAATACCAGCTAAAGCACCAAGACCAAACAGACACCATTTATTCATTTTGTTTCTCCAATAAAATAATTTATAAAAACTTCTAGCAAATTACAACTGAATTATCTGTATGAGAGAATGGAGCTGGAATGTATTTATCTGCACTCCAATCATTTTCCCATGTCTTACCATCTAAAAGATAGCGGAACTGATATTCTTTTCCTGCTTCTAATGGAATCTTTACAGAGAATGAACCGTCTTTTCCTTCTTTTAATGGAGTTTCTGTGCTACTCCAGTTATTAAAATCACCTGCAATGGTAACAGTCTTAGAACCACGTGCAGCCTCTTTTGCAACAGTAAAAGTAACGTTGCAAGTTTTTTTGTCCTTTGAATAGGATTTTTTCAAAGCCATATAAAACCTCTTTTTTATATCAACAGTAACAATACTGTTTAATTTTAAATCATTATATTATAAAAAAAAAACTTAGTCATTATGTTTTTTATATTTTTTTAGTATTTTTATTGGATATTTCGTCTATCTTCTACCTTCTAAGCTCTACTTTCCAAACTCTAAGTTTTACCTTCTACCGTCTAATTCCTAAATTCTAACTTCTTTCTCCACAAAACGCATTTTTCACGCTATATTATATATAGGCTAACTTTTATTGGAGGTATTTATGGATAAACATTATCTTTTTACATCAGAATCAGTTGGAGAAGGTCATCCTGATAAATTATGCGACCAAATAAGCGATGCAGTTTTAGATGAATGTCTAAAACAAGACGCAGAAAGCCATGTAGCTTGCGAAACTTTTGCAAGCCAAGCTGCCGTAATTGTAGGCGGAGAGCTGAATACCGAAGCTTACGTAAACGTACAAGAAGTTGCAAAAAAGGTTGCAGAACGCATTGGCTATACAAATCCAGCATACGGTCTTGACTGCAAGTCTATGGCTGTTTTAAATATGATTCATGAACAGTCAAAAGATATTAATCAAGGTGTTATAGGAACAGGTTTAGAGGAATATAAGGGGCAGCAGGGAGCAGGAGACCAAGGCATGATGTTTGGTTTTGCTTGTAAAGAAACAGAAGAACTTATGCCCGCTCCGATTATGTATGCTCACAAGCTTATGAGAAAATCTGCTGAACTACGCAGGTCAGGAAGCTATGATTGGTTCCGTCCAGACGCAAAAAGTCAGGTTACTATTGAATATGAAGGCCATCGTCCCATACGCATAGATACAGTTGTTATAAGTCAGCAACATGACGAAGGCATTCCTCATAGTAAGATAAAAGAAGCAGTTATAGAAAGCCTAATTAAACCTGTGCTTTCCCCTACAGGATTATTAGACACAAATACAAAGTTCTTTGTAAACCCTACAGGTCAGTTCTGCATAGGAGGACCAGTTGGAGACACAGGCCTAACAGGACGCAAAATAATTGTAGATACCTACGGTGGAATGGGGCGACATGGTGGTGGTTGCTTTAGTGGTAAAGATCCAAGCAAGGTAGACCGCTCTGCAGCCTACATGGCACGCTACATTGCAAAAAATATTGTAGCAGCAGACTTAGCAGAAAGGGCAGAAGTTCAGTTAGCCTATGCCATAGGAGTTCCCTTCCCTGTAAGCATTATGGTAGACACATTTAACACAGGCAAGGTTGATGAAGCAATTATTGCAAAGGCTGTAAAAGAAGTATTTGACTGCACCCCATCTGGCATAATTTCTACTCTCAACCTAAAGCGTCCTATATATGAAGCTACAGCTGCATACGGACACTTTGGCAGAAATGAGTTCCCATGGGAAGCTACAGACAAAGTAGACACACTCAAAAATGCAATAAAATAGGCGATGCGTTTATTAAACAATGAGCAAATAATAGAGATTTTTGAACGCTTTAAGAAAAGTAATCCAGACCCAAAGTCTGAATTAAAGGCTCCAAATCCCTATTGTTTGCTTGTAAGTGTGGTTTTAAGTGCTCAAGCTACAGATAAATCTGTAAATATTGCTACGGAAACACTTTACAAAAAAGTTACCACTCCAGAACAAATGTTACTCTTAGGAAAAGATGAACTTATTAGCTATATAAAATCTATAGGACTTTATAATGCAAAGGCAAATCACATCATTGAATTAAGTAAAAAACTCATAGAAGATTTTAATTCTACCATACCTAGCACAAGAGAAGAATTAATGACGTTACCTGGAGTTGGCAGAAAGACGGCAAATGTAGTATTAAATGTGATATACAATCAGCCTACCATGCCTGTAGATACACACTTACTGAGAATATGTCCTAAAATAGGTCTTGCAAGTGGAAGCACTCCAGAGCAGGTAGAAAAGTCTTTAACGGAGCGCATACCTTTAGTATATATGAATCATGCTCATCACTGGCTTATACTGCATGGGCGTTACACCTGTACAGCAAGGAAACCTCACTGTACACAGTGCATTATAAACGATATTTGTCTACATAATGAATAATAGCAACCTCTACACTTACACTAATTAGCAGAATCGGCATTACCTACAAGGCACATCCATTCAGCTTCGGCACATAGAGTATCGCCCACATACGCTTTTCCACTTTGTTTTACCATTTTTGCAGAACAACGCAAGTTTTTTACTTCCATGCGGACTGTATCTCCAGGTCGCACTTGATGGCGAAACTTTACCTTATCCACCGTAGCCAAAAAGAACAAACTGCCTTCTGCAAATTTCTTTTGATAGCTAAGGGCTGCACCTCCACCTTGAGCCATTGTTTCTATTAATATTACACCAGGAACTACAGGATATTCTGGAAAGTGTCCCTTAAAAAAGAAGTCATCTTCTGTAAACTTGCGGGTACAAACACAGCCTTCTTCGTCAAAACTCTCTATAGTGTCTACAAACAAAAAGGGGGTTCTGTGTGGTAGCAAACTCTCTATATCATTTGTTATCATAACTAGTCTCCACTCAAGGTACTCTAAATTTTGGCGAATACAAGGCAACCATTATGCCCACCAAAGCCAAAGTTTGCACTCATTGCAATCTTTAAT
>CAJOPO010000171.1 GCA_905236315.1 uncultured Treponema sp. | reverse complement strand
TAAGTGGGATAATGTTGTTCCTGAGATACGCCCAGAAAAAGCCCTTTTAAGTTTACGCGGTGGCATGAAAGTATATGCTAATTTGCGTCCTGCTGTTATGTGGAAGCAGTTAAAAGATGCCTGCCCTTTAAAAGATGAAATTGTAGGTAGTGGACTTGATATTCTTGTTGTTCGTGAACTTACTGGTGGAATATATTTTGGTGACCGTGGAGTTTCTGAAGATGGAAAAACTGCATGGGATACAGAAAAGTATACTTGGATGGAAGTAGAACGCATTGTTCGCATGGGATTTGAGTTTGCTCGTAAGCGTCAGAAGAAACTAACCGTTGTTGATAAAGCAAATATTCTTATTTCTAGCCGTTTATGGCGTACTGTGGCAGAAGAAGTCCATAAGCAGTATAGCGATGTAGAACTTTCTTTCTTGTATATTGATAATGCTGCTATGCAGTTGGTTCGTTCTCCAAGACAGTTTGATGTTATTGTTACAAGTAATATGTTTGGAGACATTTTAACTGATGAAGCAAGCCAAATAACAGGTTCCATAGGTATGTTGGCATCTGCTTCTTTAGGTGATGGTGGACCTGGTCTTTATGAACCAATACATGGTTCTGCTCCTGATATTGCAGGTAAAGACATTGCAAATCCTTTGGCAACCATTCTTTCTGCTGCTATGCTTTTACGTTATAGTTTTGGTTTAGAAACAGAAGCCTGCTCTATAGAAAAAGCGGTTGATGCTGTTTTATCAGATGGTTGGCGCACTGGAGATATTGCAGGCTCTTCTATTGAAGAAGTAAAGGCAAACGGAAAGCTTGCAGGAACTAAAAAAATGGGTTCCCTTGTTGTTGAATATCTTAATAAGCAGTAATTAAATTACTCTGTGTTAATGTAAAACTGTCCGCTTACTTTCTGTTACGGACAGTTTTCAACATTCAAGGTTACTATGAAAATGATTTTAATGGGAACAGGAACAAGTCATGGAGTTCCTGTTATAGGTTGCACTTGTCCTGTTTGTACGTCCTCCGATATTCATGATAAGCGTAATCGCTGTTCTGCGTTTATAAGTTCTCCAACTAATATTGTTATAGATACAGGTCCTGAGTTTAGAATCCAAGCAATAAAAAACTCTATTACAAAAATAGAAGCTGTTCTAATAACCCACAGTCATGCAGACCATTTAAATGGTTTAGATGATGTGAGAATCTTTAGTCATACAAAAGCAATAGACCCATATAGCACTAGAGCACAAGAAACAAAGGGGAAAGGTCTTCCCATATACACAAATTCAAATACAATCACAGACATAAAAAATCGATTTGACTATATTTTTACACCTGTAAAGGAGGGTGGAGGTAAGCCTAAAATACAACTAATAGATGTTTCTTTATTTAAACCAGGATATGAAATAAAAGTTGGTAAGCTAAGAGTTATACATATACCGATTTTGCATGGTACCTTAAATGACTGCGGTTGGCTTTTATGTGAAGATATTAATAATGAGCGAAAGAGCATTGCATATTTAACTGATTGTAGCTATATTTGTGAACAATCTTTAAATCTTATAAAAGAAAAATGTGGCACTTTATGCCATTTAGTTATAGACGGTCTTAGGGTAGAGCCTCATTCTACGCATTTTTCCTTTAGGCAGGCAATGGCTATAGCAGATTATCTGCAAGCGGATTATAGCTGGATAACTCATATAACTCATGATATGAGCCATGAGGATATAAAAAAATATATAAATCAACAACTAAAAGATTTCCCTAACTTGAAAAGAATAAAGGACACTCTTAAGGGAGATATACAACCTGCTTATGACGGATTAGTGTTAGAAACATAAAAAAATCCACTTTATATAAAGTGGATTTTACACTTGTGCTTTAGAAAGAAAAGACTTTCATAAGAAAAACTTACTTTGTTTCTGCCTTTTTTGCACCTGCATTTGCTGGTACGGTGTTAATCTTTTTTGTAACAAAACCGCTACGCAAACACTGTGTACAAATATGAAGTGTCATTGTTGTTCCACCTATTTCTGTCTTTATCTTTAATAAATTTGGTTTCCAGGTGCGTCTTTGGTGGTTGTATGAATTGCTAACTTTGTTTCCGTGGAGAGTGTGCTTTCCACATAAATCACATGTTCTTGACATATCTTTTACCTATCCTCAATAAAATAACGTGAGTACTATTATACTACATAAATAATTACTTTATGTCAATTATAAAATCTTTCTTTTCATATTCTAAATGCGGAAACTCTACACGGAAATCAGTTTTACAGTGTATTCTTGAAAAAACAGCGAAAAGGAGCCTAGCGGATTGAATCCTAAGGATTACAAAAACACTCTGTTCGTGCTGCCGCGTAAGCGGCAAACGTAAAAATTACAAAGCACACACATTCGTAGCAAGCGTGCGAATGTGGCGTGTAGAGGGCTAGCCCTCGATTTTGTAATCGACAGATTCAATC
>CAJOPO010000170.1 GCA_905236315.1 uncultured Treponema sp. | reverse complement strand
TTTTTGGTAAATACTATTCTGTAAAAGATATATTTGCAGAAAATACCATTATTCCCCCCTCTTGCAAGATTTTTGTTACCCCAGCAATTTCTGCATTTATAGGTGGAGATTGTGTAAGTGCCATGCTGGTTTGCAACTTTGCTACAGAAAAGCCATCCCAGAAATACTTTTTTTTAGTAGATATAGGCACAAACTGTGAAATGGCAGTATATAATAGTAAAAAAAACACGATTTTATGTACATCAAGTGCCGCAGGTTCTGCATTTGAGGGGCAAGGAATAGAATATGGAATGAGGGCTAGTGAAGGAGCGATTGCAAAGGTTTCCATAAATAATGGCAATATTTTATGCAATACAATAGGCAATTATAAGGCTAAGGGAATATGTGGCACAGGTTTATTAAGTGCGGTGTGTGAATTTTATAAAAAAGGCATTATAAATGAACACGGAACATATAGAAAAGATATTGAAAAAATAGAATTACAAGATGGTATATATTTAAGTCAGAAAGATATAAGGGCTTTTCAGTTAGCAAAAGCGGCGGTAAATAGCGGATTAAATAAACTATACAATAAAATGCTTTCTGTTGAAGAGGATAAAATATCCTCAAAGGATTTTGTTCTATACCTTGCAGGCGGATTTGGTACATATTTAAATGAAAAAGATGCTATAAGCGTAGGAATGTTTCCTTTTAATATAGAAGAAAATATCATTCATGCAGGGAATGCCGCATTAACAGGAGCTGAAATGCAATTACTTTGTAACGATTATATTCAAAAAGGTCTTGATATTGCAAAAAATGCCCAGAGTATAAACTTGGCAGAGGAAAGTGATTTTCAAGAATTATATATAAATGCATTAAATTTAGGAGATAGAAGGGAGAAGTGAGGAATGAGGAATGAGGAATGAGAACTCATTTGACATATATACTGAAATATTATAATATAAGCCATATTCAAGAAGAAAATTGAATATTACCGGGGTGGTCAAAAGGCCTGAGATTATACCCGCAGAAGTTCCGTATGGAATTTCCAACCTGATCCAGATAATGCTGGCGGAGGAAGTATGAAAAAACATCTCTCTCTTTTTATTTTTTTAGTCCTATCATTTTGTTTTTTTGCTTGTTCAAACAAAGCTAATAAAGATTCATTGCGTAAAAAAACTGTAATAGCATACGCCTATGATAGTTTTGCAGGAGAATGGGGACCTGGAGAAAAGATAGCAGAACGCTTTAAAGAAAAAACAGGCTACACACTAGAACTTGTAAATTGTGGAAAGGCTATGCAGGCTTTAAATAAAGCCATATTAGAAAAAGATAATACAGAAGATAATCTTGCAGATATAATCATTGGCTTAGATAACAGTACAGCGCGTATTGCACAAGAAGCAAATATTTTATTCCCATACATTGCCCAAAATGCAGATAGCATAATAGATAGAAATCTGCAAAATGAGTTAAATACTCAAGACCTTATAACGCCTTATGATTACGGATATTTTGCAATAATTTATGATACACAAAGTAACATACCAGAACCTCAGTCATTAGAAGATTTAACAAAAGAGATATACAAAAAAAAGATAATTCTTATGGACCCTAGAACTTCTACCCCTGGTCTTGGCTTTGTAGCATGGACTTTAAGCGCATTAGGTTCACAATATAAAGACTTTTGGCAAAAATTAAAACCTAATATTTTAACAATGACAAGTGGCTGGAGCGAAGGTTGGGGAATGTTTACAAAGGGAGAAGCTCCCTTAGTAATAAGTTACACAACAAGTCCTGCGTATAATGCAGAATATGAAGATGATTATCGTTTCAAAACATTATTGTTTGAACAAGGTCATATTTGCCAAGTAGAAGGTGCTGCTATTCTAAAAAATGCACCAAATAAAGATGGCGCAAAAGCCTTTTTGGATTTCTTAATTACAGAAGACACACAAAATCTTATTCCTCTAACACAATGGATGTATCCTGTAAACAAAAATGTTGAGCTACCACAAAGTTATAAAAAAGCCGCTCCTATTCCACAAAAAATGCTTAGCATAGATAGTGAAAAAGTAGATTCATCAGTAGAAGAAATCATTTCTCTCTTAGATAAATGATAAGCATACAAAACAGAATACACACTATTTATACTGCACTTACAATAATGGCAATATCTTTGTTTATTGTAGTAATTGCAGTATTTATTATTCCGCTTTTATGGACAATACTTTCTATAAAAGCGGATGGTACACTCCTCGACTTCATGCAAACC
>CAJOPO010000169.1 GCA_905236315.1 uncultured Treponema sp. | reverse complement strand
CGAGTTGTAAGTCGCTATAATAGCGCGACTTACAACATCGCATTTTCAAAGTTGCCTCTAAAAACTGAAGTTTTTAGAGACTCCCTTTAATAATTTGTATTTAAACTTTTATTTCATTTTCCGATAATCAAGGAAAATGGGGGATAAATCATGGCACGTGCTAAAGTTCTTGGAAAAACTATATTACTCTTAATACTCATAATAGTTTTGATACTTTTCGGAATTTTATGGTTTGATATGCTAGGCATAATTCAAGCAAAGCATACATTTGCTCCTATTTATAAACTTTTTGGATTGCAAGTACAAACTTCTACCGCTCCTTCTTCACCTAATGATTTAGCAGAAGCAGATTTAGATAATGACCGTTGGGCAAAACGCATAGAATCTCTTGATATTCGTACAGAAGAGCTAGATAAAAGGGAAGAAGATATTCTTACAGCAGAAAATAACAATGCACAAATTGCTCAAGAATTAGAAGACCAGAAAAAAATGCAAGACGAAAGAGAAAAAACATTTAATAATGAGCAGCAAAAATACGATGATAAAATTAGAAACATCGATCAGATTGTGCAGAATTTGGAAGGCATGCAGCCTACAAATGCTGTAAACATATTAGTAGGTATGGATGACCAACTGGTAATAGATGTACTACGCAGAGCTGATGAACGCGCTCTTGCGGCTAATAGTTCTTCTATGGTTGCATATTGGTTATCTTTAATGCCTTCTGACAGGGCTGCAGAAGTTCAACGTAAAATGGTAAATAAACCTACTTCGTTAGACTAAATTCTTAACTAAAAAAGCCTGATAACTGTGCTTCTTCGGTGTTATACTGGGGGGTGTTGCCTATGCAGGCTTTAAATGTCCAATTCATGAGTCTTGAAAGTGCTTCTAAAGCAAAAAAGACCGTAAGAGCAGACGAAGCATTATCGTCAAAAAACACTACAGAATCTAAAAAGACATCTTTTAAGTCTATTCTTGAATCTTTAGGTAATGGTAATAAGAAAGTTAGCGATGTTGCCAATAAAGAAACTTCTACCTCTGTACAAGATTCAGAAAAACAAGCAAAAGAGGGCGTTGCATTACAATCAGAAGAATCTCCTTCTCAAGAAAAGGTAGCAGATAAAGATAAGATGGTCTCTTCTAAAAGTGAAGATGTAAGCGATCTAAAAGAAAACTTTATTGCAAAAACATCTAAAAAACTTTTAGCTAAAGAAGAAAATGTTCCAGAAATTGATGTTGTATTTGATATGACTTCTATGACTATAAACGATGGTCTAGTAGAAAATCAAGCAATATTTAATATTCAAGACTCTGCAATAAACTTGTCTGACAACGCTATAGACCTTAGTGAAAATAATCAAATTGCCCAAGAAACATTAGAGCTATCAAATGCTTCAATGGAAGAGCTAGCTATTACTCAAGACAATAATATATTGCAGGATAATATTGCTGTTCTTAAAAATGCATATAAGGATTCTATCATTCAAGAAGATGAAAGTTCACATATAAATGAAGAGACCTTTACGCAAGTTTTAAGTGCAGAAAGTAATTCTTCTGTAGAAGTAACAGCAGAAAATGCTCTTATGCAAGAAAATATTGCTTCCCTTGACGTAAATAAGGATGCTAACTATATAGAAGAAAGTTCAAATAAAGAAAATAAACCTTTAATTTCTGTTGTTGATTTGCGTACAGAGAATGTGGAAGAAAGTGTAAATCCTCAAGTGCTTAATGAAGTAAAAGACGAGGTGAAAACTACGGAGGTAAAGAATAGTTCTGAACAAGTAGCTCAAGAACTTTCTCTTAATACTAATAATATTTTAACACAGGATAATATTCTTTCTAGTAATGACCAAACAGCCTCTGCTACTGGTTCTAATTTTCAGCAAATGCTAACAGAACAAATACAGAATAATGCACCTGAATTTGTAAAAGCAGGGGGTATTGTCCTTCGTGATAATAATGAAGGGTCTATAAATTTAATTATGAAGCCTGAAAATCTTGGAAATGTTAAGATTAATCTACAGGTTTCCGATAAAGTAATAGCAGGACAAATAACTGTTCATAGTAAAGAAGCCTATGATGCCTTTAAGCAGAGTTTAGATACTCTAAAACAGGCTTTTGAACAAAGTGGTTTTGATAGTGCTAATTTAAGTTTGGCACTTGCGGATAGCAGCAATTCTGGTTTTACAGGGCATGGACAACCGCAGCAAAGTAGCGAACCCTTTATGGCAAATAAGGCATATAGTGGTTTTGTTCAAGAAACTAGCGGAAGTACAGTTGAGCAGGAAGGTTCTGTTGCATTTGAATCTGATGGTTATCAGATAGATGTTGTAGCTTAGTAAAAAGG
>CAJOPO010000168.1 GCA_905236315.1 uncultured Treponema sp. | reverse complement strand
TTGTAAGTCGCGCTATTATAGCGACTTACAACTCGCAGGAACCTCGAAAAACTTTCTGAAAGGGAGTTTTTCGAGGTTCCCTTTTATAATAACAAAAAATAATGTTACTAATCAAGGGTATACACAAAATGAATTTTATTAATACTTTTTTAGTACACCGCTAATTACATCTTCATTTGCTCTTTCTTTCATTAAATAATGCATTTTCTTTCCTGTAGGAGTATGAGGAATCTCGTCTATAAACGCATAATAACGTGGCTTTTTATATTTAGAAAGCATAGGACTTTTAGAACAAAAATCTGCAAGTTCTTTTAATGTAAGGCTTGTATCTTCTGGAATTACATAAGCACAAACGGCATGCCCTCTAAGTTTGTCTTCTGCAGCTGTAACAATACAATCTTTTACTTTTGGATTTTCACAAATGGCTTCTTCTATCTGTGTTGGATAAATATTTTCTCCAGAAACAACCATCATATCATCTTTTCTACCGTGTACTGTTACAAACCAATCTTCATCCCATGTTCCAGTATCTCCTGTATACATCCACCCCTTATAAAACTTCTCTTCTGTCATTTCTTTATTATTATAATATGAATATGTAGTTTTTTCTGGAGCGCGGATTATTATTTCACCTTCTGATGATTTGTCATGTTCTACCATTTCTTCTGGTTCCGCTTTTTTATCATCATAAATTTTAACTACACGAACTTCATCATCTATGCAGCTTCCTCCAACCGAACCAGCCCCCTCTGGTAAATTGTATGGGCGCAAATAGGAGTTACAGAGCGTTTCTGTTGTGCCATAACCATTAAAAATATTGGGTGTAAGCACATTCATAAATCTTATACAACTTGCATGAGAAAGAGGAGCTCCCATAGTAACTATTCCCCTAAGTCCTTTTAAGTCTTGAGGATTTTTTTCTTGTACTCTAGCTAGCATTTCTAAGTTTGCAGGGGCACCTATCATAAATGTAATATTGTAGCGAGACACCCATTCTAATGCAGTTTTTGGCTGGAACTTACGCATTATTATAACAGCACAGCCTACATAAAAACTTGGAACTGGACCTCCGCAGTGTACTCCGCCTCTATGAAACAAAGGAGTCATATTTAAAGTTACGTCATTTGGATTAAGAGGGTAGTGCATTATTATATCATGTGCAGATAGAACTTCATTAATATCATTTAATGGAACACTTTTTGGTAGTGCCGTAGTTCCACTTGTGCAAAGGCGTACAACTTCATCATATATATGTGGTCTAAATGATATAGTAGGTTCTGTGATGGGCATATCTTTAACATAATCTTCGTAACTTATATGCCCCTCTGGTAATTGAACACCTTCTATATTATCTGCAAGTACAAAGCGTAAAGGCTTATTTTTGCAGAGTTTTTCTGCTTCAACTACCACGTCCACTATATTTGCTGAATATATCAAAACTTTTGGGCTATTATAGTCAATTAATAATGCCATTTCGCCTGCTGCAAGATTAAAGTTTGCTGCTAGAAGAATTGCTCCAATTTTACGTGGCCCTACATAAGAAAGACAAAATTCAGGACTGTTGCGGACGGCAATCATTACTACATCATTTTTTGCAATATTATCTTTTTGTAAAGCATGAGCTAATTTATTTGAATCTTCATTCAGTTTTTTATATGTCCAACTTCTATTTGTTTCTGGGTCTAGAATTGCATTGCGCTTAGAAAAACGATGCACATTACGCATAACCCCATTTAACCAAGTATATTCATGCTCAAAAGTATCTATGAACATTGTATCATCATAAGTTCGTGTCATTTTTCTTATACCTCAAATAAAAAATAGCGGAACTTTATACATCCCGCTTTATTTGACACATTTTATTTTATAAAGTTGCAGTTTGTTGCAATAATTTTATTTTATTTCGTAAATCCAACCTTCTGGAGCCTTTATGCTACCCATCTGAATGCCAGTAAGGGTTTCTCGTAATTTAGTCATCACAGGTCCCATATTATCCATACCAGAAGGAATGTCTATATTTGTGTTGTGGTCTACAATTCTACCTACAGGACTAATAACAGCTGCTGTTCCACATAAACCACATTCTGCAAAGTCTTTTAGCTCATCTTTATGTACAGGGCGTTCTTCTACTTTCATATTAAGATATTCTTTTGCAACATGAATTAGAGAACGTCTAGTAATTGAAGGTAATATGCTATTTGATTTAGGAGTTACAAGGGTACCATCTTTTGTTACAAAAAGAACGTTTGCTCCTCCAGTTTCTTCTATATAAGTATGTGTGGCTGGGTCTAAATACATATTTTCTGCAAATCCTAGTCTGTGTGCATCCATTATGTTATGCAAACTCATAGCATAATTAAGACCTGCTTTTATATCTCCCGTGCCATGTGGAGCGGCTCTATCTAAGTCTGATAGGCGCACTGTTATAGGCTTTGCGCCACCTTTAAAATATGGACCTACTGGAGTTACTAAAATTCTAAATTGATATTCTTTTGCAGGGCTAACACCTATAACTGCACTAGAACCAAACATATAAGGACGTATATATAATGTAGCCCCAGAACCGTATGGTGGAACGTAGTCAATGTTTGCTTTTACAGTGTCTATTACAGCTTGAATCCATTTATCTTTTGGGAAAACAGGCATTTCTAACCTTTCACAAGAGTCTTTCATTCTATCGGCATTTAAATTAGGTCGGAATGTAACAATCTTGCCGTCTATTGTTGTATATGCTTTTAATCCTTCAAAACAAGTTTGTGCATATTGCAAAACGCCCGCACATTCAGAAATCTTTATTTCATGGTCAGATGTAAGTGTGCCATCATCCCACTTTCCGTCTTTATAATTAGAAACAAAACTTTTATCTGTTTGTAGATAAGAAAAAGATAAATTAGACCAATCAAGCTCTTTAGTTGCCATTTTGTACCTCTTTATAGAACTTTAACACTATTATAATTTTTTAGCAAGCAAAAAAGGTATAACTTCACAGAAATCAATTTTTCAAGGGGGTGCCCTTGAACCCCAAGCCCCCTCTCTCTTTCAGCACGGCTTAGGGGCTAAAGCCCCTAAGAACCCTAGCTTTACTTACAAAAAATTACAGAATTTCAATATTTATGCTACTTTTCAAATGATTATTATGACTTGAAACTGAACACTTGACCGAACCTAAAATAGCTTTATAAACCAATTTAGGGAACCTCGAAAAACTCCCTTTCAGAAAGTTTTTCGAGGTTCCTGCGAGTTGCAAGTCGCTATAATAGCGCGACTTACAACAT
>CAJOPO010000167.1 GCA_905236315.1 uncultured Treponema sp. | reverse complement strand
TGTTGTAAGTCGCGCTATTATAGCGACTTACAACTCGCAGGAACCTCGAAAAACTTTCTGAAAGGGAGTTTTTCGAGGTTCCCATAATTAAAAAAAGGGAGGCATCATTTTATGGAAACCAGTGGATTTATTTATAAACTTTCGGAATTGGCAAGGAATAATGACCCTATAGATGCCTCTTTATATCAAAAATATGATGTAAAACGTGGACTTAGATATGCAGATGGCAGAGGTGTCCTCGTAGGACTTACTCGTATTGGTGATGTTGTGGGTTATGAAATTGACGCACAAGGTAACAAAGTTGCAGTTCCTGGCAAACTTATATACCGTGGTTATAATGTAGAAGATATTGTAAAAGACACTGTAAAACATCATCAATTTGGCTATGAGCAGTGTGTTTATCTACTTTTATTTGGACAGTTACCAACGCAATCTCAATTAGACGAGTTTAAATCTGTTCTAGGGCAACTACGCGCTTTGCCACCTAATTTTACAGAAGATATGATTATGAAGGCTCCTTCTAGCGATATTATGAATAAAATAGCGCGTGGAGTTTTAGCTTCGTATTCTTATGATAATGACCCAGAAAACAGAGATGTTACCAATATATTAAGGCAGTGTATAGAACTTATTTCTCGTTTTTCAACTCTTGCAGCATACGGCTATCAAGCAAAACGCAGATATTATGATGGAAAAAGTATGTATATTCATAATCCTGACCCTTCTTTATGTACGGCAGAAAACTTTTTGCGTCTTATAAGAAGCGATAGGGCGTATACAAGACTAGAGGCAGAAATCTTAGACTTAGCTTTAATTCTTCATGCAGAACACGGTGGTGGAAACAATTCTTCTTTAACAATACATGTTGTTTCTTCTGCTGATACTGATACATATTCAGCTGTAGCCGCTGCAGTAGGTTCATTAAAAGGGCGTAGACATGGTGGTGCTAATATACGTGTTATGGAAATGATGGACGATATAAAATCCCATGTAAAAGACTGGAGCAACGAAACTGAAATTGCAGATTACTTGCGCAAAATAGCAAAAAAAGAAGCCTTTGACCATACAGGTCTTATTTATGGGCAAGGTCATGCCGTTTATACAATAAGCGACCCTAGAGCCTTGTTACTTAGAGATAAGGCTGCTGAACTTGCAAAAGAAAAAGGTTGCGAGGAAGAATTTAATTTGTATTGTTCTATAGACCGTTTAGCTCCCCAAATTTTGTATGAACTTCATGGAGATAAAAAGCGTATATGTACAAATGTAGACTTCTTTTCTGGCTTTGTTTATTCAATGCTTAATATTCCAAGGGAATTATATACACCTTTGTTTGCTATCGCTCGTATTGCAGGTTGGAGTGCACACCGTATAGAAGAAATTGTTGCAGGTGGGCGCATTTATCGTCCTGCATATAAGAATGTAAGCGAAGAAAGGGAATATATTCCTATAGAAAAAAGAGTTGATGTTACTACGCTCAGCAAGCCTGTTTCTTCAGATAATGCTTCTCCAGATGATGTACAAACTTCAGGTCCTTCTGATTAAACTTCTTTTATATTAAAAAAAGCATTGCTTGTACATCTTTAAGTAAAACTAGAAAAGTCACTGCATTAGAGCCTGCCCAGTGTGTATTTAGGCAGGTCTAATGCAGTGTTTTTTTTATTTATTTTTGCTACTAGAAGAGCTTCCGTGCTTTGCAGTAGAGAGCGTTGAGCCGTTTCCCGTAAATACATCTTGATTATAGGCGTGGCGGTCATCTTGTGTTTCGTTGTCTGCGCTTATATCATTTTCTTCATACGTAGGGTACTCTACGTTTTGCTGGCACGCGGTAAATGCAAATGTAAAACTTACAACTGAAAGTGAAAATACAACGACTTTTAAAACTTGTTTCATATAAAATCCTTTTTTATTAAAAAATCTGAAAAGTGCCTTTAGTAAGGTTTTCTTTCTGAAAAGACAGTACAATATCTATATGTTATGCACAATAGCGTTTGTATAAAATAAAATTCGCAAAAATCGTCATTTTTTGTGCTATAATGCGAAAAAACAGTATTAAAACTACCTGTATAAAAACATAAGATGAAGTTTTACTTCTACAAGTAAAAAATAAAATATATTAGGTCACCTCGAAAAACTCCCTTTCAGAAAGTTTTTCGAGGTTCCTGCGAGTTGTAAGTCGCTATAATAGCGCGACTTACAACATCGCATTT
>CAJOPO010000166.1 GCA_905236315.1 uncultured Treponema sp. | reverse complement strand
TTGTAAGTCGCGCTATTATAGCGACTTACAACTCGCAGGAACCTCGAAAAACTTTCTGAAAGGGAGTTTTTCGAGGTTCCCTAATTTTAATCCCCATCAGATGAATCCATACTTGATATAAGTTCATCATCAGGCATTGTTTCTAATATTTTTTCCTGATGGCGAAGCTGTAATATTTCTTCCATCTTAGCATCTAAATCTTCAGTAGAAGAATCATAAAGTTTAACAGAAGAATACTGTCGCATACCTGTACCAGCAGGAATCATATGACCAATAATAACATTTTCTTTTAAGCCGTGTAGATTATCCACCTTACCTGCTATAGCTGCATTGGTAAGAACACGTGTTGTTTCCTGGAAAGAAGAAGCAGAAATAAATGAATCTGTTGCAAGAGCTGCCTTTGTTATACCTTGGAACATAGGACGTGCTACGGCAGGAACAAAGCCCTGCTTTACAACTCTTTCATTTTCTTCATGGAACTCATACTTGCTCACTTCTTGACCAAAGATAAAGCGTGTATCACCTACAAATTCAACTCTAACCTTCTTTAACATTTGGCGAATAATAGTACCAATATGCTTATCATTTATAGAAACGCCCTGAGCACGATATACAGATTGGATTTCGTCCATTAAGAAATTCTGCAATTCATTTTCGCCCAAGATGTTAAGAACATCATGAGGGTCTACAGAACCATCGCTTATTTTTTCGCCTGCTTCAACTTGGTCTCCGTCACGAACCAAAAGTCGTCTATTCATAGGAACAAGGTGAGTAAAATCTTTACCGTACTCATCTGTAACTATTACACTACGTTTGCCTTTCACAACTTTGCCAAATTTTACTGTACCAGAAATCTGTGATATAACAGCAGGAACTTTAGGATGGCGACCTTCAAACAATTCAGAAACACGAGGAAGACCCAAAGTAATATCATTAGCCTTTGCAGCTTCCTTAGGCATTTTTGCTAAGATAGTACCAGCTTCGACCTTTTGTTTTTCTTCCGTAGTTAAAATTGTTCCAGCAGGTAAGTGATAAGAACCTAACTCGTTACCATCATCATCGCGGATTATAATCTTAGGTTGCTTTACATCCAAATGAAGGTCACTTATACGAAGTTCTTCTATTCCAGTGCTGTAATCTGTCTTTCTTTCTAGTGTAACGCCTTCTTCAATTTCATCAAAGTAGGCATAACCACTTACCTCTGCAATTATAGGCTCAGTATATGGGTCAAATTTTCCAACAGGTTCACTCTGTTCTGCTATAAAGCATACTTCGTGTCCTTCTGTACTTGCACTATCAAAGCGACGTGCAAATTTTGCATAGATAGTAGAGCCGTTAGAAATTTCAACCTTTTGGTCATTACTTAACAAATAAATAATGCCATTATTTACAAGGATTCTACCATTATCAGAAGCCTTGATTTCTTCTGAACCTCGCTGAATAAGTGTGGTATCTTTACGTACGCGGTCACCATCTTTAACGAATACTTTGTCGCCCTCATTTATTTGATACTTGCTAAACAATTTAGAAACGACCATTGCACCACGACGAGTAAATAGCCAATCACCTTCTTTTGTAACAACGTGAGTACCATAAAGATTTTGAATATAAACAGGATATTTCATCTTTATTTGGTTATCAGAGCTAGAAGTTTCTGCGGCACCACCTGTATGGAACGTACGAAGAGTTAACTGTGTACCAGGCTGACCAATAGATTGAGCTGCTATAGTTCCAACGGCTTCCCCTATCTCTACGATTTTATTGCGAGCTAGGTCTTTACCATAGCACTTTACACAAATTCCATATTCGCTTTCGCAAGTTAAAACAGTTCTTAGCTTTACCTTTTCTACACCAGCTTTATCTATTTTGTCTGCAAGATTTTCATCTATATATTGATTTACATCGCAAAGCAATTCTTTAGACACTGGGTCGATAACACGCTCTATAGAATAATGTCCTGCAATACGAGAGGCTAGACTTTCTATTACAGTTTCACCGTCTTTTATAGCAGTGTAATCAATTCCATTTATGGTTCCACAATCTTCTTCATTAATGACAACATTCTGTGCAACGTCAACAAGGCGACGGGTCATATAACCTGCATCAGCTGTTTTTAGAGCAGTATCAGACAAACCTTTTCTAGCACCGTTTGTAGAAATAAAGAATTCTATAACAGATAAGCCTTCCTTAAAGTTAGAGCGAATGGGCAATTCGATAATGTCACCATTAGGCTTTTGCATAAGACCACGCATAGCCGCTAACTGAGAAATCTGCTTTTTAGAACCACGTGCTCCAGAAATAGCCATCATGTAGATAGTATTAAAGCCATCTTTGTCTTTAGCCATTTTATCGTACATTATGTCTGTAAGGTCATCATTAGTCTTTGTCCATACAAACTGAGATTTCTGGCTTCTTTCGCCCTCACTTATAGTACCTTCAGAGCTATCTTTTATAATCTTTTCGATTTCTTTATCAGCAGCTTCAATCATTGCTTTCTTTTCTTCTGGAACAATAATATCGTCCATAGATAAAGTCGCTCCATAGAATGTTGCATTCTTATAACCACATGCCTTTATAGCATCAAGCATTTGTATAGTTAGCCAAGAACGGTCTGTATTGAAGTTAGCTTCCAAAATATCACGGAAAGTATATTCATCTATCTCTGTAGAATGATTATATAACTTGCTTACTTTAGAACGAATTTCTTTATCCGCAGCAATCTGTGATAAAGTCCCCTCATCTAATTTTGTGAACCTATATTTTTCTTCTACAATAGAGTGAAGTTTTTTATCACTAGTCTGCGCATTATGATAAACACGTTCTATCATCTTACGCAAATCTTTATCGCCCATTTGAGCATTGTAGTAATCAACTTCTGGAGGCATATCCTCATTAAATGCTAGGCGACCTGCAGATGTAAGTAGATATTTTTCATCTGGATTGGGGTCATCATGAACACATTTATTTAAAATGTTTTTATGAATCTTTATTTCTGCCTGCCATTCTATAGCACCACTAGATGCTGCCATACGGACTTCATCCGCAGAACTAAACAAATGCCCTTCCCCTTTTGCATGCGGTTTTATGGCTGTCATATAGAAAATGCCCAAAACCATATCTTGAGAAGGATATACAATAGTATTTCCATTTGCGGGGTCAAGCAAATTACGAGCGGAAAGCATTAAGTTCCAACATTCCATTTGAGCAGCTTGAGTTAGTGGAACATGGATAGCCATTTGGTCGCCGTCAAAGTCAGCATTAAATGCTTTACAAGCAAGAGGGTGCAATTTTAGAGCCTTACCAGGAACAAGAACAGGTTCAAAAGCTTGAATGCCTAAGCGGTGCAAAGTAGGAGCACGGTTAAGCATAACAGGATGTTCACGAACAACTTCGTCCAAGATAGCATATACTTCAGGAGCTTCGCTTTCTACGAACATCTTTGCTTTTTTTATATTGCCAGCAATGCCTTTATCTACAAGTTTCTTCATTATAAATGGCTTAAATAATTCCAAAGCCATTTTTTCTGGTAAACCGCATTGCCATAATTTTAATTCTGGCCCAACAACGATAACAGAACGCCCAGAATAATCTACACGTTTACCAAGTAAGTTTTGTCTAAAGCGACCTTGTTTTCCCTTTAGCATATCACTTATAGATTTTAAAGGACGACTAGAAGCCCCTTTTACAACGCGCTGCTTACGTTTACTGTTATCAAACAAGGCATCTACGGCTTCTTGAAGCATACGCTTTTCATTGCGAATAATTATATCAGGAGCAGATAAATCCTTTAATCGCTTTAGACGATTATTTCTGTTTATCACTCGTCTATACAAATCGTTTAGGTCTGATGTGGCAAAACGACCGCCATCAAGCTGAACCATAGGACGTAAATCAGGCGGAATAACAGGAATAACATCAAGAATCATCCAGCTAGCCTTGTTACCAGACTTTCGGAAATCTTCTACAATTTCCATTCTGCGCAAGGTTCTTTTATCAACCTTAGCTCCCTTGTCTATCATTTTTTGACGCAATTCAGCAGCCATTGCATCAAGGTCAAGGTTGTCTAACAAAGTTTTTATTGCCTCTGCTCCCATACCTGCTGTAAAAACTTCGCCATAGCGTTCACGAGCGTCATTATATTCATCTTCTGTTAAAAGTTGATTTTGCTTTAAATCTGTATCACCAGCTGCTATTACTATATATTTTTCATAATATAACACAGAACGAAGAGCTTGCACCTGTAAGTCTAAAAGTAATCCCATTCGGCTTGGAACTGAGTGATAATACCAGATATGGCTTACTGGAGCTGCAAGTTCAATATGACCTGTACGTTCACGGCGTACCTTAAAATGAGTTACTTCTACACCACAACGGTCACATATAACACCCTTATAGCGAATACTCTTAAATTTGCCACAATAACATTCCCATTCTTTTGTGGTACCAAATATACGTTCACAGAATAAACCATCACGCTCAGGACGAAGTGTGCGGTAATTTATTGTTTCAGGCTTTTTTACTTCACCATAAGACCAATCTCTTATATTATCTGGAGAAGCTAATTTTATTTTTAAGCTAGCAAAATCTTGAATATCACGCATTTTCCACCTCCTTTTCTACTGTGTTGGAACCTGCTTTATCTATAAGTTCCTGGTCGCGCTCTGTAAGAGCAATCTGTTTTCCCTTCTCATCATAAATTGTAAAATCGAGTGCTAATCCTCTAAGCTCTTGAACTAAAACGTTAAAGGATTCGGGAACGCCAATAGGAGCACTTGGGTCACCTTTTACAATAGATTCATACACTTTAGAACGACCATTCATATCATCAGATTTTATAGTCATCATTTCTTGCAAAGTATTAGCAGCACCATAAGCTTCTAGTGCCCATACTTCCATTTCTCCAAGACGCTGACCACCAAACTGCGCTTTACCACCTAATGGTTGCTGAGTAACTAAAGAATAAGGCCCTGTTGAACGAGCATGCATCTTATCATCAACGAGGTGGTGTAATTTCATAAAGTAAATAACACCAACGAATATAGGGTTAACAAATGGTTCTCCTGTAAAGCCATCATGAACAATCTGCTTACAATCAGGAGAAAGACCTGCTTGCTTTAATTTTTCTGCAATTTGCTCCTGACTTGGTGTTTGGAATGCAGGAGAATCGTACCATTCATTTAATATCATGCCAGCACGACCTAATTCAGATTCCATTATCTGCCCAATATTCATACGAGAAGGAACACCTAAAGGATTCAAACAAACATCAAGAGGTGTGCCATCATCTAAGTAAGGCATATCTTCTACAGGAAGAATACGAGCTACAACACCTTTATTTCCGTGTCGCCCAGCCATTTTATCACCGACAACAAGCTTTCTCTTGTCTGCAATAACAACCTTTACAACTTCATCAACACCAGGACTTAGTTCATCTCCTGCACTTCTCTTTAAGCGTTGAATATCAATGACAACCCCTTGAACACCATGTGGCAAACGCAAAGAAGCATCTCGAACTTCTTTTGCTTTTTCACCAAATATAGAATTAAGGAGTTTGAACTCAGGAGTGGTTTCTGTATCATTCTTAGGAGTTACCTTACCTACAAGGATATCTCCAGAACGAACCTTTGCTCCTACGCGGATAATACCTTCTGCATCAAGATTATTACGAGTCTTTTCTGAAGTATTGGGAACATCACGAGTTATCTTTTCTGGTCCCAACTTTGTTTCGCGAATTTCAGTTTGGAATTCGTGAATATGTACAGAAGTATACATATCTTCTTTTACAACACGCTGACTGATAAGAACAGCGTCCTCGTAGTTGTAGCCATTCCAAGGCACAAAGCCAACTAAAATATTGCGTCCTAAAGAAAGCTCTCCGTTAAAGGTTGCAGGTCCATCAGCTAAGACAGCACCCTTTTCTACATGTTCACCAACTTGAACTGTTGGTCTCTGATGATTTACAGTATCACTATTTGTCTTTTGATATTTGAGCAACTGATATTCATCAAGTTCATTAGGCATAGAAGATTCATCTGGACGGATTTTTATTAAATCACTTTCTACCCATACAACTTCACCTGCCCTCTTTGCTTTTACAAGAACACCAGAATCATAGGCAGTCTTACGTTCCATACCAGTACCAACATGAGGAGGCTCTGGGAATAATAAAGGAACAGCCTGACGTTGCATGTTACAACCCATCAAAGCACGGTTTGCATCGTCATGTTCAAGGAATGGAACAAGGGAAGCAGAAACAGAAATAACTTGACGAGGTGAAACATCCATATACTGAATCTTTTTAGGAGAAATACTTGTATAATCACCATGATGGCGACAAGAAACTAAATCAGTTGGGAATGAACCATCATCTTTCATTCCTTCTGTAACCTGACCAATGTAATACTTATCTTCATCCATTGCAGAAAGATATTCAACTTCTTCTGTAGCTTTACCATCTACAACTTTTCGATATGGTTCCTCTAAGAAGCCGTATTCATTCACACGTGTAAAAATTGCCAAAGAAACAATAAGACCAATGTTTGGACCTTCTGGTGTTTCTATAGGACACATACGACCATAGTGAGTATAGTGAACGTCACGAACTTCAAATCCTGCTCTATCACGGCTAAGACCACCAGGACCTAAAGCATTTAAACGTCGTTTATGAGTAAGTTCTGCCAATGGATTACACTGGTCCATAAACTGAGATAACTGAGATGATGCAAAGAACTCCTTTATGGCAGATACAATAGGCTTTATCGAAATTAAATCTTGTGGCCTAAAATTATCAGTATCCTTTACATTCATACGGTCTTTTGCTATGCGCTCCATACGCGCAAAAGCAGTCTTAAACTGGTTAGTTAGAAGCTCTCCTACAGAACGGACACGACGGTTTCCTAAGTGGTCTTGGTCATCTAAAGGTTCATCACCTATATAAACCTTAATAAGATGCTTCATTGTATTTATAATATCTTCTTTAGTAAGAGTTAAGTCTTCTACAGGGTGGTCATATTCAAACTTTTTGTTTAGCTTATATCTACCAACACGCCCTAACTCATATCTTCGTTCACTAAAGAACAAACTATTCAAATCTTTTTCTGCTGCCTCTACAGTAACAGGTTCTCCAGGTTGCAAAACTGAATATACCTTAGAAAGACATTCTTCTTTAGAAGGCTCATCAGAGATTTCCTCGCCCTCTTTTGCAAAAAGGATTTCTTCCCTTTCAAAGCAGTTTACAATCATCTCGCTATCTAGTGAAGGATTTTTTTCGTTTTTATCACCTTGATTTTGTCTAGCGTCAAACTTAATAATGCTTATATTTTCTACATTATTAGTAACAAGGTCATCTACATCATGTGGATATAATTTTGTACCCGCACGGAAAAGTTTTTTCTCTTCCTCATCTTCCCCTTTTATGATAACTGCTTTAGCAAGAACCTTACCAACAAGAGAATCCTTTTGCTCTTTTACAGCCACATCTTCTGTTAAATAAAACTCTTTTATAATATCTTCTCTAGTTGCAAAACCTAAAGCTCTAAGGAAAATGGTTGCAAGTATTTTCTTTTTGCGGTCTATTTTTGCATAAATAAGTTCTTTTTTCTGGTCAATCTCAAACTCTAGCCAAGAACCTCTATAAGGAATAATACGGCTAGAAAAAACACCTTTCTCGTCTTTAAAAATAACACCAGGAGAACGATGTATCTGGCTTACAACAACACGCTCTGCACCATTTATAACAAAGGTACCACGATCTGTCATAAGAGGAATATCGCCCATATATATATCTTTCTGAAGTATTGCACCATTACTCAAAAAATTAAGGCTAATACGAGCCTTCAATGGCACTGAATAAGTAATGCTCTTCTTTTTACATTCAAGTTCGCTATATTTTATGTTAGCTTCGTCCAATTCATAGAAATCATAATCAAGAACCATATCACCATTAGGGCTTTCTATAGGGAACGTAGAAGTAAAAACCTCTTGCAAGCCTTGATTCAACAAAGGCTGCCCTGTTCTTAACTTATCTCTCTGAATAAAGTTTTCATAGGAAGAAAGCTGAATATCCACTAAATCTGGCAATTCCATAAAATCTTTAATTTCTTTGCCAAAATACTTACGTTCAATAACTTTACTTTTTGCGAACATCTTTTCCTCATTAGTTTTATGAAATCTTAGGTACTCTAAAGCCGCTACAAGCAAAAACTTTACTCAGCACGAGAAATAAAGTCCTCATAAATTTCACTTCGCTATGTTTTTTATACAAAAACAAGCCTCAGAAAGAAACATATCCTTCTGAAGCTATAATTTATATGAGATTGCGTAATTATGTAACACTAAACTTCATAATTACATTTTTATATAAAAGATAATTATTACAAATCACCTTATTTCTTGCTTGCTTCGCCACCAGCAGCTTTGATATCTTCAATAATCTTATCTGCATCAGCCTTAGAAACACCCTCTTTAAGAGTCTTAGGTGCACCTTCTACAAGAGCCTTTGCTTCTGCCAAGCCAAGACCTGTAATTGTACGAACAGCCTTAATAACAGCAATCTTCTTAGAAGCATCAATCTTATCAAGTGTTACAGTGAATTCTGTCTGTTCTTCAGCAGCAGGAGCAGCAGGACCTGCAGCAACAGCAACAGGAGCAGCAGCAGAAACACCGAACTTCTCTTCCATAGCTTTTACAAGGTCAGCAGCCTGCTGAACAGTCATGTTTGCAATAGCGTCTAAAATTTCATCATTTGAAAGTGCCATAATTGTCTTCTCCATATAATGTATGGTTAATTTTTAGTCTGCCAAGTAAAAAGTTTACAACCTTTTATATTCTTGTGCAGCATTTCTGCGGACAGTAATCAGCACATTGAAGCCTGACCGCAGTTTAGTTGTTAATTTAGCTTATGCGGAAGGAGCTTCTGTAGAGCCACCTTCTTTTTCCATTTTTTCCACGTAAGCCTGTAAGGTACCTGCGAGTTTGCGTGCAGGACCATTGATTGTAGACATAAGCATAGCAATAAGCTGCTTTTTGCCAGGAAGTTTTGAAAATGCTTCTATCTTGGCAGCGTCATACAATTCATTTTCTACCCATGCTCCTTTTACTTTTAAAGTAGGAGCTTCTTTTACAAAATCAAATAAGATTTTTGCTGATTCATTTGCGTCTTCTTTTATCAAAGCAATAGCTGTAGGACCAGAAAGATATTCTGCTACAGAACTATTATTCATTGAATCAAAAGCAACACGAGCGAAAGTATTCTTAAATACTTTTAATTGTGTTTCTTTTTCACGCAACTGCTTACGAAGCTTTGTTATCTGCTCTACAGTAAGACCACGATAATCAACAAAAATATAATGATTAAAGCCACCAAGGACTTTTTTTGTTTCCTCTATAGCTGCTGTCTTAGCAGGCTGAAGCTTTTTTGCAACTACTGCCATTATGCTTCCTCCTTATAATCAATCCAAACGCCTGGTCCCATAGTAGAACTTAAAGAAACCGAGCGAACAAAGCCTGCTTTTGCATCAGTTGGCTTTTTGCGGTTCAATTCAGAAAGGAATGTATTTACATTCTCTGCAGTATCATTTTCACTCATAGAAACCTTACCTACTGCAATATGAATAACACCACCCTTATCTGCACGGAATTCTGTACGTCCCTTCTTTAATTCAGAAACTGCAGCAGTAATATCCGTTGTAACAGTACCTGTTTTTGGGTTAGGCATAAGTCCTTTACGACCAAGAACCATACCCAAGCGTCCTACATCTTTCATCATATCAGGAGTAGCAACAGCAACATCAAAGTCTGTCCAACCGCCCTTTACTTTATCAATGTATTCAGTAGAACCAGCATAAGTAGCACCAGCATCTAAAGCTTCTTGTACGCGGTCTTCCTTACAGAATACCAATACACGTTTTTCTCCAGTAAACTGATGTGGGAATACTAAAGTATCGCGCATGGTCTGATTCTTTTCCAAATGCAATGTAACAGCAAGTTCTACAGTTTCATCAAACTTTGCATAATGAAGGTCTTTTACCAACTTACAAGCCTGAGCTACATCATATTTCTTTGCTGCATCATACTTGGTAAGTGATTCACGGTATTTCTTTCCATGTTTCATTTCTAAGCCTCCACTTCTACACCCATACTGCGAGCAGTACCAGCTATAATTTTCTTTGCAGCCTCAATATCATTTGCATTAAGGTCAGGCAACTTTTGCTTTGCAATTTCTTCAAGACTCTTTGCAGAAAGCTTTCCTACTTTATCACGTAAAGGATTGCCTGCACCCTTTTGAATACCAGCAGCCTTACTAATAAGAACAGCTGCAGGAGGAGTCTTTAAGATAAATGTGTAAGACTTATCCTGATAAACAGTAATAACAACAGGGATTATAAGTCCCTTTTCCATACTCTTTGTACGGTCATTAAATTCCTGCACAAACTTAGGTGCAGAAACACCATGAGGACCAAGAGCAGGACCAATAGGCGGGGCTGGAGTTGCAGCTCCAGCGGGGCATTGTAACTTAATAACAGCGGTTACCTTCTTTCCTGCCATAATATATCTCCTTTTATTGGTATGAAAGCACAAAAGCACTTTCTAACGGAATGTTTCTATCCAACGGACTTACATTCCTCCCAAACAAAGCACGGACTACACTAGGCAGTCCGAGTCATTTTGTAGCTTAAATCTTTTCTACCTGAAGCAATCCTAATTCTACAGGTGTGGCGCGTCCAAAGATTTCCACATTAATCTTTAGTTTATCATCTTCTATTGCTTCAACAGTGCCTTCAAATGTAGCAAATGCACCTTCAGTAATCTTAACCTTATCGCCAACAACAAAATCCTGTGTAACGTGAACAGTCTTTTCGCCTTTTATCTCACCTGCGCGACTTAAAATGCTTTTTACTTCTTCATTACTAATAGGACGAGGACGTTCATTGGGGTTAGTCCCTACAAAACCTGTTACACCCTGTATATGGCGTATAACATTGCAAGTAGACTTCCAACCTAACTGAGGTAAATCTAATTCAAGAAGAACATAACCTGGTAAAAGTTTATTATTACGAGTGCGTTTTTTACCATTACGAATATCTATAGTTTCTTCCATAGGAACTTTTACATTCGTAACAATAGAAGAATCTAACTCACCATTAGTAATTAACTCATTAATAGTTCGCTCTATTTTTTGCTCATAACTTGCGTATGTATGAATGATGTACCAGCTTTTTGCCATTAGAATACCTTAATTTAGAATATTAAGCGAAGCCCTTCTGTAAAAAGCAAATCTAAAAGACCTAAGACTACCGCCATACAAAAAGTGGAAATGAGAACAACTTTTACAGACGCAAGAACTTCTCCAAAAGAAGGCCATGACACTCTCTTTAGTTCTGTCACACATTCCTTGCAAAACTGAATTATATTTTTCATCTCAAATCCTCTTTCTTACTAAAACTAGCAGGCCAGGCAGGACTCGAACCCGCGACAACCGGTTTTGGAGACCGGGACTCTACCAACTGAGCTACTGACCTAAAATTATATCTATGTCTTTTTATATAAACACATAAAAAGACAAAATATTTTATTTTACTTTTGTTTCCTTGTGTAAAATCTCTTTTTTACAGAAAGGACAATACTTATTCTTTTCTAATTTACCAGTTATATTTTTACGGTTCTTATATGTTGTATAATTCTTTCTCTTACATTCTGTACATTGAAGAGCAATTATTTCTACGGCTGTCTTTTTCTTACTTGCCATAACATTCTCCTTAATAATTTAAACCATACATACTTAAAGTTTTTGAAAGCTCCCGAGCGGAATCGGACCGCTGACCTCATCGTTACCAACGATGTGCTCTACCGACTGAGCTACAAGAGCATACTAACAAACACCACTAAAGGCTTATGTAATACAAAACTATATAGAAAGTATTCAATAATGTCAATAGAGCTTTTACTATTTTTTATCATTTTATTTATATCCACAAAGAATTTCTGTATAAGCAGTCAAATATAAGGGAACCTCTAAAAATTGCAATTTTTAGAGGTAACTCTGAAAGTGCGATGTTTTAATTTCTGCTATTATCAGAAATTAAAACTC
>CAJOPO010000165.1 GCA_905236315.1 uncultured Treponema sp. | reverse complement strand
TGGCTTATTACTATGCAGGTCAAAAGCAAAAAGCAGTAGATACCCTTTATTCTGTAGTTTATAAGAATTGGGATAGTAGATTTTCAGAAATACAACAAATTGCGCTTAACGATATGAATATGATAATAGAGTTAGAAAAAAATCTTGATACAAGCAACATAGATAAAGACCTTTTACAGAACTTTGATATGGATGTGCGCATTGTTTTAACTTGGAATACCGATAATTGTGATGTTGACCTATGGGTAACAGACTCTGATGGTGAGAAATGTTATTATGGAAATAAACTTACAGCTAATGGAGGTAGACTTTCAAGAGATTTTACACAAGGATACGGTCCTGAAGAATTTTGTATAAAGGAAGCCCCTAATGGTAAATTAAAAATAGAAGCAAATTATTTTGGAAATACTCAGCAAAAATTGCTACAACCTGTAACTGTTCAAGCAGAAGTTTATACTAACTTTGGTCGTCCGAACCAGAAAAGGCAAATCCTTACCCTTCAGTTAGATTCTATAAAACAAACTTTCTTTATTGGAGAAGTAAATCAATAAAAATGAAAGACAGGGTACAATAATTCATGTGGTATTAATGCAAGTAGCAAAAATTTTTACTGCTTGCATTTATTCCCTATAATATTGTTTTAGTTCCATATTAGGTATTTTATTATGTAGCGATATAGTTGTACATTTGTTATACACAAGAACGGAATTGCATAATGCTTGAAAAACGCTATTATCATGTGTAATGCAGATTCCCGTTTTACCCTTTATAGCATTTTGTGTTATTTCTAGGAAATATTGTTTTGTATATTCATCAAGAGATATAAAGCCTTCATCGATAAAATAATAATCTTTTTTCTTTATCTGATGAAGAAATCTTGCAAGGCCTACTAGTTGTTTTTGACCACCAGAAATATTGCAGCCAGAGCTTCCCAAGTTTCTACATTCAAGGGGAGCAAAATGTAGTAATTCTTTTAATTCTATATATTCTTGTTCATTATATTCATCACCTAAGAATATGTTGTCTTTTAATGAAAGATTAAAAATATCGGTATCTTGACTAAACCATGCTATATTTTTTAATACTGATATTTTACTTACATCGTTAAAGTCATTCATAAAATGAATTACCCCTGTATCAGACTTCTGAAAGCTTATTAATAGCTTTACAAGCGTACTTTTACCAAGCCCTGATAATCCTACAAGTGCATAGTGACCACCATATTTTAGAGTAAGAGAAGTATTTCTTAATATTACAATTTCGTTTAATGTAAGAGAAACAGAATCCATTTTATAAAAATATTCTATTGGAGTTTGTTTTATATTTTGTAATTCTTGCAAAGCTTTGGAGTGCAAAAAATCGTTAATATTATCTATCGCCCCATTTGTATGGAATAGAATATCCGCAATATTCTGAAAGGTATTAAGTCCTAACTGAAATATATTATAAAACGTTATGATAAGAACGAATGTTCCTAAAGACATATTTGAGAGTACAACATTCTTTCCAAGAATCGCTATTATAAATATATTTACACACGGTTGTATAAAGTTATTTAAAGTTGAAAATATGAGGTCAAAAAAGAACTGTAAACGAAACTCTATGTAGCGAACTTTCTTTAATATGTTTTCAATAATGTTATGTGCAAAAATTAAACCATACTCAGAAGCGATTACTGATTTATTACCATGTATAAAATCATAAATAATAGCAACTGACACACTTGTTTTTTCCATGAAATCCATAAGAACAGATGAAAACAACTTATTATTTAATAGGTATGCTATAAAATATAACGCAAACAATATTGTGCAAACGATGCCTATAGTTACGCTTTTTATCTAGAATATAGTCAATATAGCTATATTTTGCGGTATAAGGAAAAAAGTATATAAATTATAAGGCGTGACAGTATTCATTATAGTGTCAACTGACTGATCTAATAATTTAGCGAAAAATCCTTCACCTTTTGTTTTTATATAAAGCGGATTTTGAAGTAAAATAGAATCCACAAGAAAAAGCTGTAATTTATTTTTTATAGCTATTTGGCATTTGCCATATATAAAAGAAATTATGTTTTGTAATAAAAATGAAAAAGAATAAATTATTGCTATTACATATAAATATTGCGATACAAAGATACCTTCTTGTATGGCATTTACAAAACGTTCCGTAAAAAATGGAAGCAACAAACTTACCATTTTTAATATCACGAATACAATAGATATAGAAAATAAAGCAAATAAGTGATTTGTCCCTATGGTAGACTTAAAGAATATAAGAAGTTTTTTTATTTTCATACTAAACCTGTTATATAACTAAGGTTATCTAACAGGTTTAGAGTCTGAAACTCAAACTCTATGCGCATCCAGCACAGCCTCCACAACCACTATCGCAGACACCGCCACAAGAAGAACAAGAGCCTCCGCACTGGCAGCCACCAGAAAGCTCTTCTTCACTTGCGTTTCTTACGTCCAAAACCTCAATGGCAAAATGTAATCTCTTGCCAGCAAGTTCATGGTTTCCATCAATAGTAATTGTGTCATCAGATATTTTTTTTACGGTAACAATCTGAGGTCCTTCTTCAGTTTCTGCTTGGAATTGCATACCTGTTTCAATTTCTACAGTAGTATCAAAGCTATCTCTAGGAACATCTACAACTAGGTCTTCATTATATTCCCCATAGCCGTCTTTTGCTTCAAGCACAACATTAAAAGAATCTCCTGGCTTTTTGCCAAGTAGTTCATCTTCTAGCTTTGGCAAAAGATAACCATTGCCATGAATATATTGCAATGGAGAGCCATTTTCTGAACTATCTATTATGTTCCCATCATCGCCTTTTAGAGTGTAGTTTATAGTTACAACTTTATCTTTCTCTATATTCATTTATTCATCCTGAACTACTTCTGAAATCTCTGGACAAGTATCTTTTAAATATCGCTCTATGCCCATTTTTAATGTCATTACAGCCATAGGGCAACCGCCACAGGCACCTGTAAGACGCACGTGAACCTTATTATCATCATCAATGCTTATAAATTCCATATCGCCACCGTCAGCGTTTAACTGAGGTCTAAATGCTTCTAAGGTTTCTTTTACCTTTGTTACTAATGCTTCATCAGCCATAAAAATGCTCCTTGTGTTCATTTAACTTGTTCGATAATTTAATTTACCAAACAATATCTATTGTTTTGCAGCCGCTTCTTACTATAAAATAACTATTTTTTTATGTTTTGTCTATTAAAATATAGATGAGAACAGAAATCAGTTTTACAGTGTGTACTGATAGAAAACAGAGAGAAGAAAGACAGAAAACTGTTTTTGCGTATGGATACGTTAAAAAAACAGTTTTTCTTAATATAGATGAGATAATGGACTATTGTATTTAAAATCCTTACATAAATAAAGATTTTA
Organism: uncultured Treponema sp.; assembly: GCA_905236315.1. GTDB lineage: Bacteria > Spirochaetota > Spirochaetia > Treponematales > Treponemataceae > Treponema_D. The sequence goes on along the minus strand of CAJOPO010000165.1, from coordinate 4,343 downwards.
TTGCAGAAGCTATTTTATCAAAGAATGTAGTAATTGCTACCACAAAACTAGCCCCTGCAACAAATGTTCCTATAGAACTACCTAAAGAAGAAAGGATAAAAACTAATAATGTGCGCAAAATACGATTTTTGTAAAAGCCCTTTATAGAATTAGAATCCTGCTGAATGTTTTCCATATCTTCTATCTTAGGCTTGCATAAAATAGCTTGAACTATACCTGCCACCATACCAACACCCACAAAGGGACATAATGATGTAAAAGGCGCACCTATGATAGAAATGATAATGGTTAAAGGATGTCCTCCAGCTATTAAAGCCCCTATGCCTGCAAGTAAGCCATTCCACAAGACCCAAGAGCTAATCATATCCCAGCCTTTTGCCCTACCGCCAAAGACAAAGCCCACTGCTATTAATGCCACTATGAGCACTGGAATAATCCATCCTGCAATTTTAGCAGCAAGTGTTTTAGGAGGTACAAAATCTATATCACTACAATCTACATTTTCTTGACCAGAAACTATTTTTTCTAAATGGGATTGCACACCCGGTAAATGCCCCGCCCCCAAAACAGCAAGAACAGAGTTTCCTTCACACTGCCATATATGACTTGCAAGATAGCGGTCTCGTTCATCAATGAGAACTTCCTTTACTGTAGGCAAAAACTCAGAAAGCTCTGCCATCATACTATCCATTTCACTCTTTTTCTTTAAGTTTTCTATCTCCTCAGGATTTACTTCTTCTTTGCTAAAGGCACTTGCAATCAATGCAGAAAGCAACTTACACTTGCCCCAAAAAGAGTTTTTTGCCCATGCTCGTCTCAACGTTACAGCAACAGGACGGTCTACCATCACTTGAGGAATATTAAGTTCTTTTGCAACCTTTATTGCAGCAATCATTTCAGAACCAGGGGGAACATCAGAACTTTGCCCAATGCGTTTTTGATAAGAAGATAATACTAAGTTTGCGAGCATTAAAAAGCCCTGCTTCTTCTTTAAGACATTTATAATATCCATCTTACGCCAAGAATCTGGGTCTTCTAGGCTTTTTAAACGCTTATCATCTAACTCTATAGCAACAGTCTCTGGATTTTCTTTTCTAATTGCGTCTTCTACTTCTTTTACGCTTTGGGCGGAAACGTGTGCTGTTCCAACTAGAATAAAATTGCGCCCACCCAAAACTAAATGTTTTTGTGTAGAGCTATCTTCTTTTTGTTCAGTATTTAATTCCTCCATAAAGCCTATTTCATCCTGCCTGCAGAACTAATACTTGTAGAACCAACAGCCCACTCTGCAAGACGATATTCAAAGAACATAGGACTATTTAGTTTTATTACCTCAGCATAATATTGCATAGATGCCTCTATACCACCATACATATCATATAAAAGACCTAAATAAAAATACATTTTACCCCTTGTATTGCTGTTCTGTATGGCAGCTATGCGGCGGGGCAAAGGCATTTCGCCTCCTTGGTCATGATAAACACGCAACATAGCATACTCTATAGAAGACCTGTCTAACTTACGTAATACACTATCGCTAAACTTCTTTGCTTCTTGAGGCTTCTTTTCTCTATAGTAGCAATACGTTATCATTAAAGGGTAAGATATGTTAGAATTATTTTTTTCATAGCATTTAGTAAAGGCTTCTCTTGCCTCTGTCCACTTTTCCATGTGCAAGGACAATATACCTATGCTTTCATAAGCAAAATAATAATCAGGATTGAGCTTTATTGCAGTACGATAATCAGATAAAGCTTTTTCAAACATTTCATGCTCATCATAAAGACCGCCTCTATATACGTATGCAAGAAAGTAATTAGGTCGTAAAGAAATAGCCTTAGACCATGCTTTTTCAGCATTTTCAAAGTGTCCTAGCCCATTTTCATACATACCATAATCCATTATATAATCATAATTAGAAGGGTCTAAGTCCACCGCTTTTTTGGCATAGCCAGAAGCAATGTAATATTCATCGTGCGCACCTGCAAGTTTCCCTAAATATGAATATGCAGGAGCGTAGTTTGGGTCATCTTCCAAGATAGTTTTAAAAACTTTTTCTGCCTTTTTATCATCTTCTAAGTAATAAGAAGCACGACCTAAACCAAATAAGGCATCTTGATTTCTAGGTTCACGCACAAGGGCTTTTTGATAATATGAGCGGGCTGTTTTATAATTCTTTTTTGCAAAAGCATCATCTGCAAGCCCCATATTAGCGTCTATATTATATTCATCGATTGCAATCAAAGCCTTTAGTTGCTTTGTGCGTTCACTAGTATTTCCTTGTGCCTTTGCAATAGTTGCTGCAAGAGCAATAACATCTGTATTTTTAGGGTCGCGGGCTACTAGGGAGGTGCAAATTGCCTTTGCCTCGTTATACTTAGAGGCACTAACATATAAAGCCGCTTTTAGAAACAAAAGGTCAAAATCGTCTGCATAAGCCTCTGGTACATTATCATACAAAGCAAGAGCAGCTTCTACAGAGGTAGAAAGTGCTTGCTGAAGGTCTAACACAAATTGTTCTGGCGTAAAAACATCTTCTCCTGAAAGGAAGAGGTCTTCTGCGCTTATTGAATTATTAGATTTAGAACTAGAATTTGTAGCTGCCACAGCCTGACTATTCACAGTTACAAGGGGAACACAAACAGATAAAAGCGTTATAGCAAACATAAATTCAGACAATTTTTTCATATTTCCTCTCTAATATTAAACCTGCTTTAGAATTGAAAACAGACCTATTATATAACTATTACAACATAACAAAATACAGTAATAAACATTTTGGTATTGCATTTTGTACTTCTAATGGATAGAATATGCAAAATGCGTAAACATCCAATAAAAAAGATAATAATTCTTACACTACTCTATTCCATTATCCTTATCGGTATATTTGTACTTCAATTTAAGAGCGAGTCTGTTATAACAAAAACAATAGGACATTTACAACTTACATTAGCACAAACTCAATCAGAAAACAATGAAATAAAACTCAAAAACCAATTTCAAATAACATACAATGGAATTAGTTTTTCTGCAACAGAAAATGCACCTGCAATAGTGTCAAATTCAAAAGAAAATAGCAAGAGCAAAAACCTAATTTTAGATACATATACAGAAAATCCTGATTCTATAGAGCTACTATTTACCGATGGTAGTCTCCTAAAATTCGCTGTTTCCGAAGATGAAGTTTCTGTTTCACCCTCTGATGATAGTAACGCTACCCAAATAAAGCAAAATCGCTTAACCATTTTAGCACTTCCCGCTGGGGAAAATGACTGCATTACTATAAACTTCAAAGTAGGAAGTTCATACTCAATTCAAGATCAAAATGAAACCTATCTACTTATGGAAGATAAACAGGGGCTTAAATACTCCTTTTATGCACATGCCTTAGAAAAAGAAAGGCTTACTATAGGTGGTAATGAACTTACTGCAGTGCTCACTCCATATAATCCTGTTAAAAACTTTGATTTAGCTTCTGTAGAAACAATGCCCTTAGCTACCTCTTCTAAAATGATTTCTAATATACAACAACTTAGGGATTTAATAGTTACTAAATATAATGCGGTACGTTCAAGCGGAAGGTCTGATACGCTTACAGAAAGCCAGATTGTAGCCTACATTGCAGAAATGGGAGCGAATAATCGCTTTAATATGGCATTAGATTCTGTGCCTGAATCCTTTTCTAAAAATACAAGAAGAACTTTCCTTTCCGCCCCTTATTTTGGTGGGCTAACAAATATGAATCAGTCTCTTAACATAAGAATGGAAAGTTTAAGTTCACAAACACAAACAGCAGTTTCTTCTTCTAATCTTGACATTTTTACCCTAGATGACATTTCTGACTACTTTATACTGCAAAAATATAATCCAATTATCAGCCAGATTCTTGAACTACCTGCCTCCTTAAGCAATTTTGACCCCACTATTCCACAGGTTATAGGCATACTTACAGTTTATTCAAAGTTATACAATATGGACAGAAACCTAGCAAACAAGCTAGAAAGTGTTTTACCTGCTTGCATAGACATAATAACAAACCATGCTTCCATAGAGGACGATAAACTTATAATTATGGGAACAAGCGACCCTATTAATTCTGAGCAAAGCATAAAATTGGGGCAAGCAATGATGCTTTTAGGCTATGCAAAGGGGAACAAAACTTATGAAAACGTAGGATATTTGCTTATAAATCAAGAACTTGAAAATATGTCTTCTATGGATTTAGAGCAACTTTCTGCAATTTATCCTATACTAGTTACAACAAATACTTTTTATCCTCATGTTCAAGTGCTAGGCTATTATGGCACAGAACCCATTTGGGTATGGACATGTGCAAATAG
>CAJOPO010000164.1 GCA_905236315.1 uncultured Treponema sp. | reverse complement strand
TTGTAAGTCGCTATAATAGCGCGACTTACAACATCGCATTTTCAAAGTTGCCTCTAAAAACTGAAGTTTTTAGAGGCTCCCTATATTAGGGCATATCAAATAACACCTAGATTATGTGTTAATTTTTTGCGAATCTGTCATTTTAAGGGGTGAGAAACTCGAAAAATCTATTTTTTATAAAATAAAGGCTAGATTCTTCCAAATATGACCAAGTAGGGATTTTGTAAGAGTGTCATTTTTACACAATGAAGTTTTTAAATAAAAAAAAAGGGTCATAATGACCCATTTATAAATAACCCTGCCTATAATAGCAGGGCATATATTTATTATAAAAAAAGAACTATTCAATTACAGCAATAATATCAGAATTCTTTACAATAAGATAATCCTCTCCATCAATTTTGATAGATGTACCTGCATATTTATCATATAAAACTTTATCGCCAACCTTTACAGTAATTTTTTCTTTTTCTGTTCCTGGTCCTACAGCCTCTACTGTTGCCTGCTGAGTTTTTTCTTGAGCAGTTTCAGGAATATACAATCCACCAGCAGTCTTTGTTTCTGCTGCTGTTTGCTTTACTAAAACACGGTCTGCTAAAGGTCTTACTTTCATATAATCCTCCAAAATAATACAAATTAATAAATGCCTAAGTTCATTGGGCTATACTATAAAATGTAATAAATTTTTCATAAATCGTCAAATTATTTATTATAAAAACTTAAATTCCACGGAAATCAGTTTTTTTAACGTACACATATAGAAAAACAGATTCAATCCGCCAGTCTGCTTTTCGCTGTTTTTCTGGAAATACACTGTAAAAACGATTTCAGCAACTTCTTTTAGACTATTATTGTCTTTCCACTAAATTATTAATATAATCACTAATATGACAACTGATAATCTTGACCGCGACAAAGTAATAGTAAGAACAAGCATAATTGGTATTCTTGTTAATATCCTTTTAGTGCTAATAAAAGCATTTATAGGTTTTTTATCACATTCCATTGCTGTTATTCTTGATGCCGTAAACAACCTTTCTGACGCTCTCTCTTCTGTAATTACCATAGTGGGAACAAAACTAGCGGCAAAACTTCCTGACAAAAAACATCCTCTAGGCTATGGCAGAATTGAATATCTTACTGCTATGATTGTTTCTGCTCTTGTACTATACGCAGGCCTTACCTCCTTAGTTGAATCAATTAAAAAAATTATTACCCCCCAAAAAGCAGAATACACATCTGTTTCTCTCCTTATAATTGCACTTGCCGTTGTTATAAAACTTTTATTAGGACTTTTTGTTCGCTCTAGGGGACGCAAGGTAAATTCTACATCCTTAGTAGCCTCTGGTTCTGATGCATTATTTGATGCAATACTTTCTTCCTCTGTTTTGTTATGTGCAATATTATATTTAGTTTTTTCTATTTCGCTAGAAGCCTTTGTAGGTGTAATTATTGCATGCTTTATAATAAAATCTAGCTTAGAAATGCTTATAGAAACCCTAGATGAAATTTTAGGCAAAAGGTCAGACAAAGAATTAACTCAAAAAGTTAAAGCGACCATTTGTGAAGAGCCAGAAGTTGTAGGGGCTTATGACCTCTTTTTAACTAATTACGGTCCAGATAAGATTTATGCTTCTGTACACATTCAACTTAATGAAAATATGAACGTGTATCAAGTAGACAGTCTTACAAGGAGAATTGAAGCAAAGGTCTATACCCAAACTGGAGTTTTACTTACAGGTGTTGGAGTCTATGCTTTTAATGCAGAAGGCACAGAAGCTGCAAATATCAGAAAAAATATTGAAAGTGCATTAAAAAAATATGATTGGATTTTGCAGATTCACGGCTTTTATGTAGACATAAAAAATAAATCTTTACGTTTTGATGCCGTGTTAAGTTTCGATATAGAACGCAAAAAAGCGGTAGATATTTTATACAATGAAGTTTCTGCCCTTTATCCAGACTATTCATTAATGATTGTTCCAGATATTGATATTTCAGACTAGTATGGTACATGCAAACATGGAACATAAAGACATAAACCATGTGTTATGTGTTCCCCGAATTTATTTCGGGGGCTAGGGCAGCATACTTCTTACAACATCGCTCATTTTTTTAGATAGACCATCAAGAGCATTATATCACTATTCCTAATGCCGCTTATACGTGCAGCTTGTCCTAATGTTAGGGGGCGCACCTGTTCTAGTTTTGCACGGCTTTCTGAAGACAAGGCTACAACCTTTCCATAATCAAAATTCAATGGAATATGAGCGTTTTCCATCTTGTGCATTTTAGATATTCTAGCGTCTTGTTTTTCTATATAATATCTATACTTAAAATCTTCTTGTGCTAAAGTCCATTCTTGCACCGTTATTAGATTAGGCTTACTTGCATTAGGATTTTCAACTAATAAAGAAAGAGCCTCGTCTACGTGTTCATATTTTTGCCTTGTAGCATCTATCTGCGCTTTACTAACAAGCCCCACTTTGTAGCCTTTCTCCCTCAATCTGCGGTCTGCACTATCATGGCGGAGTTTTAATCTATATTCAGCTCTAGCAGTAAACATTCTATAAGGCTCTTTAGTGCCTAAGGTAACTAAATCATCAATAAGAACACCTATATATGCTTCATCTCTATGTAAAATCAAAGGTTCATATTCTGGTATATCATAAAAATGAGCATATCCGCTATCTTCTTGAGTCGTTTTTAATTTATCAGCAAGATTATCTGTAACACTAGCAGACATAGAAGCAAAATGACTTAACTCTTCTTTAGAGAATTGATTTTTTATCATAAAAGGAATTGCCCCATTTTTGGGACTTAATTCTGCACTAGAAGGAGTCATTCCCCCTACATTACTACTATCACATAGGGTAGGACATAATTCCTTATGCGAGCGAGAATACAATGCCGCATTTATTCCAGCAACCAATCCCTGCCCCGCAGCTTCTTCATAACCACTAGTACCATTTATCTGTCCTGCATGGAACAAGCCTGCAACCCTCTTTGTTTCCAAAGATGGATAAAGCTGTGTGGGTTCAACGTAATCATATTCCACAGCATAGCCTGGTCTACTTACAACACAATGTTCAAAACCTGGCATTGTCCTTAAAAATGCGTCTTGCACTTCCTCTGGCAAGGAACTAGAAAGTCCATTAATATATATTTCATCAGTTTCTATGCCTTCAGGTTCTACAAAAAGTTGATGACGGTCTCTGTCTGCAAAGCGCATAACCTTATCTTCTATGCTAGGGCAATAGCGAGGACCAATGCCATGAATTTTTCCTGAATATAAAGGGGAGCGACCTATATTTGCGCGGATAATCTTATGAGTGTCTTCATTTGTATAAACTAAGTAACAAGGCACCATAGGGCGTTCAATTTTGTAATTATCAAAGCTAAAAGGTAATACATCACTG
>CAJOPO010000163.1 GCA_905236315.1 uncultured Treponema sp. | reverse complement strand
GTATAGCTTAACGACATAATCAAGACGCTCCCTAAAACTTCTAAAGGTATCTCCTTCCTGCCCCCCCCAAGCCATATTAAAACCAAAAATAACTTCCCCTTCATTTAATAGTTTTGCACAATTATTGTATAATTTTTGGTTAAATTTAAATTCACTTGCATAGGAACAAAGTTCTAAAGGTATTTCTACAGAACAATTTAGGTTTTGAAGGGCTTCAACAATCTTTTTATCTATTACTTTTGCATTTAATAGGATAGTTAAAAAGACATTAGGTGCATTTTTATCCATTTCTGAAAGCAATTCAAAAAGTTTTTGCTTATTCTCAGAAATAGCTCTATCATGCACCGTAAACTCTGTTATGCCTCGTTGATTAAAAGTAGCAATTTCTGCAATTAAGTTAGATGATGAAATATTTATTTCTTTAGTTTCAACATTTTTGAGCATTTATAAAATATTAATACCCGCTTTAAGACATTCATCTACCATATCACTAGGCCATGTACTCACCTGTATCTCTCCTATATGTGCCTTACGCAAAAAGTACATACATAGCCTAGACTGCCCAATTCCTCCACCAAGAGTTTGCACTAAAGCCCCTGAAAGTAGTTTAGAATGGAACAAAAGTTTTTCGCGTTCGGGGCAGCCTCTCTCCTGCAACTGCTGCTTTAAAGATTGTGCGTCTACACGTATGCCCATTGAAGAAAGTTCCATAGCATTTTGTAAAACAGGATTCCATACCATCAAGTCGCCATTAAGACCTCTGTGTCCATCACCACTTTCCGTAATCCAATCATCATAGTCAGGAGCACGCCCATCGTGAATAGAGCCATCAGGCAACTTTCCACCTATACCAATAATAAATACAGCCCCATATTTTTTACAAACTTCATATTCGCGTTCTTTTGGACTTTTATTAGGAAACTCCTGCTGTAAATCGTCTGCATACAAGAAAGTTATCCTTTCTGGCAAAATAGGTTCAATGTATTCGTAACGGTCATATATATAGAACTCTGTCTGCTTTAAGCAAGCATAAAGCTTACGAACAATGTCTTTTAAATACATAACAGTGCGGTCATTGGGGTCTATTCGCATTTCCCAGTCCCATTGGTCTACATATAAGGAATGAAGATTATCTAGTTCTTCATCTGCTCGTATAGCATTCATATCTGTATAAATACCAAAACCTGTTTTTAGCCCCATTTCAGTAACTTTTAGCCTCTTCCACTTTGCAAGGGAATGAACAATCTCTAATCTTGTTTCTCCCATATCTTTTACAGGAAAGCTAACGGGGCGTTCCACACCGTTTAAATCGTCATTTAAGCCAATACCCGAACGAACAAAAAGTGGAGCAGTAACCCTAGTCAAATTCAATGCGGTTGAAAGAGAAAGTTGAAAAAAGTTTTTTATTAAAACTATAGCATTTTCTGTTTCTTTTTCATTCAAAAGTGGCTTATAGTCTTTTGGTATATATAATGATGACATTTTTATTTCCTTTATGCAAAAGTTTCTATAAATTTATGGAAAGATTTCTTTCCTTCAGGAGTACGTTTAAACACACCAGCGTCCTCTAGTACACGAGCAAAAACAAGACCTGTTTCTTCTTTTACAATATTTCCTACGTTCTTTTTATTTATATTTTCATATTTAGGTAGGAAAGAATCAACCCAATCAGCATGCTTTGAAAGCACGGGGTCAGAGTGTATATCACGTTTTTCCAATATGGCTAAACCTAAATCTGATAATTCTTGCTTCAATCTTGAAGGCAAAACAGCAAGCCCCATTACTTCTATTAAACCTATATTTTCTTTTTTAATATGATGTAGGTCCGCATGTGGATGGAACACACCTAAAGGATGTTCTTCTGTAGTTATATTATTCCTTAACACAAGGTCAAGTTCATATTCTCCATTGCGTCTACGTGCTATAGGAGTTATTGTGTTATGCGCTTCGTTCTCTGTATAAGCATAAATAAAAGCACTTTCATCAGAAAACTCTCGCCATCTCTGCAAAATGCAATTAGCAAGTTCTACTATGCGGTCAGAATTAACACCAGAGAGCCTAATAACACTCATTGGCCATTTTAATATGCCACACTGAACATCATCAAAGCCATGTATTAAAAACTTTTCTTCCACTTGAGCACGTGCCATAGCAAATTCATAATTTCCACCTTGGAAATGATTATGAGTCAAAATGGAACCGCCCACTATAGGAAGGTCTGCATTGCTACCTATAGTATAATGTGGGAAAAGTTTTACAAAGTCGAACAAGTCCATAAACGTTTCGCGTGAAATTTTCATAGGAACATGCTCATTGCTAAAAACAATGCAGTGCTCGTTATAATATACATAAGGAGAATACTGTAAGCCCCACTCCTTGCCTGCAAGTTTTAATCTTATAATGCGATGATTCTGTCGCGCTGCATGATTTACTCTTCCTGCATAGCCCACATTTTCTTTGCATAAAAGGCAAGCTGGGTACCCACCTTGCTTTGCATTACGAGCAGCAGCTATAGCCTTAGGGTCTTTTTCTGGCTTAGATAGATTTATAGTCATATCAATTTCGCCATACTCAGTCTTTACCTTCCATTTTACATCTTTACAAACTCTATAGCGGCGTATATAGTCTGTGTCTTGACTGAACTTATAAAACCAGTTAGTCGCTTCTCTAGGGGATCTATTATATAATTCTAAGAATTTACGTTCTATATCAGATGGTCTAGCTACTAAACAGCCCATAATCTTTGTATCAAACAAATCACGATACACAATTCCTTCATCATTGAATAATTTATGCTTAGCTGCATAGTCTAAAAGACCTTTTAATATACCTTCTAAATCTTTTACTTTTACAGATGTAGGAATTTTACTAGCTTCATCTTCTGGCTCAAAACCATCTAATTGGAAAAGTTCTAATAATCTATTTTGTGTATAAATTACATCTTCTGATTCTATTAAACCTGTGGTCAATCCGTATGCTACAAGGGAATTTATATTTTGATAGACTGTCATATATGACTATTGTAAAAAGAATTCTAGCCTATGTCAATGAATAATTTTTTTCATATAGTTGTACGACTTCTTGTAGCCTTCTAGCGTTTAAGCATAACTTGTATTACCTCCTATACACAAAAGGGGGCGTAAGAACAGCACGATAGGGAGTATAACCTAATTAGATTATGACTGTAGAGGTAGTTAGAATCAGTGGAGTATCTAGTTAGTGAGGGGGAAAGTATTTAGTTAGGAATGAATTAGATTTAAGGAAATGTTACACAAAGTATACTATATTTAGCCCCCAAAACTAATTCGGGTAATATCGTATATATAATAGCACATTCATAAGAAAGTTTCAAGCCTCTTGTCCGTTACAATTCCTATATTTACTTGCTGTGTAACAAAGGTATTTGCTCCTTTTACGTGAGCGTCGTTAGACGCGAATAAATCCGTTTGTTTCTCTTTTAGTATCCAAGTGCCAGAACAAGATTGACTTTATTTTATCCTACTAATATCATTTATCTATATGGCAAGAAAGAAAACTAAAAAAAACGCAAAAAAAAGATTTATTATCGCATTTATACTAATAATGTGCTTAATGCTATTAGGTTGCCTTCTTACATACACTTTAATGCAAGAAGATAATGCTACAGCACCTCAAAGTAATAATAATGATAATATAGACCTGATAATAGAAGAAAATCCAGACGTTATAGAGCAAATAAATCAAGAGGATAACGTTTATAACTTTGAAGACATAAGCCTTGAAGATTTAGAAATCCCAATTTGCGCTGCAAGTACAGGAAACACAGACCATGAAATACACAAATATATGGGATTTACCCTATGCTATAGAGAAAGTTATGAATTAGCAGAATGGGTTTCTTATACACTCACAAAGGAAGAACTAAATAGAGTAATAGGAAGAACTGACGATTTTAGAACGGATAAAAATATTTCCACAGGCTCTGCTACTCCTTCAGACTATAAAGGTAGCGGATTTGATAGGGGACACTTAGCCCCCGCCGCTGATATGGAATGGAGTGAACAATCTGCAAGAGAGAGTTTTTTAATGAGTAATATGACTCCACAAGCCCCTGCACTTAACAGAAAAATGTGGAAGACTTTAGAAGAGCAAGTTCGTATATGGGCAGAAAGTTTTGGACAGGTGACTGTTATAACAGGTCCCCTACTAGAAAAAAGTGCTGATAACTATGATAGTATTGGAACAAATAAGGTTGCTGTTCCTGAATATTTTTATAAGATTCTAGCAACAAAATTACTCGATAATGAAGGAAACACAAATATAATTTCTATAGCGTTTATTATGCCAAATAATGATTGTGCAGGTAATATATGGGATTATGTAGTTACTATAGATGAGGTAGAAGAAAGAACAGGCTTAAACTTCTTTGCAATAATTCCAGATGAGAAAGAAGCACTAATAGAAGGAAATATAGATACACAAGGCTGGAAGTAAAACATAGATGTTAAACATAGATGTTAAACATATATGTTATAGATGCCGAAACCAAGTTTGCCATGACGCTGTGTTTTATACCCCAAACTTAACTCGAGATATAAAATACAGCATACATTCTGTAAGATGTTTTATTTTTTGGAAGTGTTACGAAATGTATGCCATGTTAAACGTGTCATTCTGAACACACAATGCTAGCAGGCGTTGCATTGTGGAAGAATCTATTGAATC
>CAJOPO010000162.1 GCA_905236315.1 uncultured Treponema sp. | reverse complement strand
TGTAAGTCGCTATAATAGCGCGACTTACAACATCGCATTTTCAAAGTTGCCTCTAAAAACTGAAGTTTTTAGAGGCTCCCTATATTTGTGCGTCTAGTTAAGTATTTTAAACTATTTTTTTTATCAATACAATAGATAGGAGTGAGAAGTGAGGAATGAGGCAAGAGATTGAAGTGGCACTACGAATTTAACAACTTTACACTTTCTGTGTCTTGTGCTATAATAATGAAGTTGGATTCCTATTAGCATATATTATATATGCAATTAAAATTACAACCTACCTAAATACCCTCTCTCACCACTAATTATATGTTCATTTCTCACTACCTAAACTTAATACTATAATCTAACTAAGTTATACTCCCCTTTGTGCAGATATCTCTATCCCATTCATATACAAACAAAGGTAACACGGTACATTCGGCTCTATGCACAAGCGTAAGAGCAAGAAACTACTTTACAAAATCCCTCTAGCAGTCATAATTTTTTGTAATAGAGTTTAATAAACTGTTTTAATCCAAATAAGCTATTTTAACAAAGTTTATTTTAAGATATTTTTTATACTGTAATTAGTGATGTTACAAACAAGTTTACCATTACACTTTTTATTAGGAGTATAAGATATGAAAAAAACAAAAAGACATTCTACTTTTTTACGCACTTTAGTATTTCTTTGTGCTTCTACAAGTTTTATGTTTGCACAACCTATGCCACCAGAGGGAGCACAGTTTGGCAGCGTACCAAATGAACAAGAACCTGAACTAGAGGCCACATATACAGTTGATGGCTCTAAAACATCATCTACACAAAAATTAAGCGGTCAAGAGCTTTCTTCAAATAATGCAGATGAAAATGTTTTGCTCATAAAGAATGCGGCAAAAGCACAAGTGTTAAAATCTGTATTAACTAAGGTAGGCGACTCATCTAATGATGGTCAAAGCAATTTTTATGGACTAAATGCAGCCGTAGTAGCAAAAGGAGGAAGCCACCTTACATTAAAGGATGTTTCCATAACAAGTAGTGCAGACGGTGCAAATGCAGTATTTTCAACAGGAGAAGGCTCTGTAATCACCATTAAAAATATAAAAATAACTACAACAGAAAACTCTTCCCGCGGTTTAGATTCCACTTACGGTGGCGTTATTACAGCAGATAGTGTAGACATAAACACAAAAGGCGCACACTGCGCAGCCTTTGCTACAGAGAGAGGCGAAGGCACCGTTACTGTAAGAAATGGAAGTGCCACTACACAGGGAGAAGGCTCTCCTGTTATATATTCTACAGGTAACATAAGTGTAAAAAATCTAACAGGCAAGGCTACTAATTCAGAAATAGCCGTCATAGAAGGGAAGAATTCTATAACCATAGACAAAAGCACATTAGAAGGGAATGGAGAGCGCGCCGTTATGCTTTACCAAAGCATGAGTGGAGATGCAAATCAAGGAACTAGTGTGTTTACAGTAAAAAACTCATCATTAAAAAGTTTATCAAACACGCCCTTCTTTTACATTACAAACACGCAAGCTGTAATTAACATAAGTAATACTTCGCTAGAATATCCTTCTGGAGTCCTAATTCAATCTAGTGGAAACAACAGCGAACGCGGCTGGGGGCAAAGAGGTGCAAACGGTGGCACTCTTACATTTAATGCTCAAAAGCAAAATCTTGTAGGCGATATTTTATGCGACTCCATAAGTTCCATTGCCTTAAATCTTGATAAAGGAACTAGTCTAACAGGTAAAATAAACGCTAATGCAGAAGGAAAGGTAAACTTAAAACTTTCAAAGAATGCAAAACTAGTCCTTACAGGTAACTCTTATATAAACGAACTTGTAGACGAAGACAAAACTTTTTCAAATATCATTTCTAATGGTTATACGCTTTACTATAACACAAATGCTAGTGCAAACAATTATTTAGCCGCAAGAATAATAACGCTAAAAGATGGTGGCAGACTAGAAGGTGTGGCTATGGAAACAAAAGAAGTTTCTGTAAAAGATTCCTTACCCACTCCACAAAAAATGCAACCTAGTACAATAAAAGGCACTGTATCTATTTTAACTGAAAATGGAAAAACGCTTGCTATATTAAAAGATACAGAAGGAAGTGAATACCTTCTTAGTTTAGATAGACCAGGTTTACCAAATGACGCTCACGGGGCGCAGGGTAAAAAGCCAGATATGCCTCCTCCCCCAAGCAATAAAGAGATGGGAATGCAAAAGGAGCCACCTGCTCCACCTAGTAATATAAGCGCAGAAGAGTTACAAAGCCTTAACGGAAAAACTGTGGAAGTAAGAGGTTTTATTGCCCCAGCTGCTCCTAATGAGCAATACACTCAATTTGTAGTGCAAAGTTATAAATTACTATAGCGTACTCCTGTTGTCCCCAATGAAAGTGCTGTTACCCCGAATTTATTTCGGGGGCTAAAACATACACCGCTCATTTTACACAAAACTATCGACACAATAATAACGATGTGTTATGCTCATCTTTATGAAAACAAGCCCTACAACAATTAGATTAATTATACTTTTATTCATAGCATTAGGTTTTGTATCTTGTAAAAAGGAAGCAAATGTAAGCACAACACAAAACACACAGCCCGTTTTAGAGCAAAAAGAAAGCATGCAAACAAGTGCCGAAAGTGAAATAAGCAAAGAAGTTTCTGATGCTCCGCTAGAAGGACATGAACTAGGCGAGCAAGTAGAAGAGCCTGCCATTATTCCCTATGATATATTCCATACAGATTTTCATTCTTCATATCTAAGAGACCCCTTAAGCTTTTCTAGCATACCCACACAAGGAATTACAACTGGTAAAACAGCAGTTGTTGCAAGCAAGGTTGCAAAACTATATCCTCCAGAAGCCTTTGAAGTTGACCAGTGGGGAACTGCTAGTATAAAAGAAGACTTGATGAATGGAACTTCTGTTCCTCTTGGTACACTGGTTCAAATAACAGGCGAGCGTTTACAAGGCGATGCTTATTCAGGAATGTTTGAGTTTGAAAGAAACTATAATTATTTTTATCCAGTTACGGTAAACGGAAAGAGTGGCTATATATTTGGGGCAGACTTATATATGTCCACAAAAGAAGATGAAAGTAGCAATATACTGCAAAATCAAATTACAGCAGAGCTATATCGCACAAACGGACGCTTTGATAAATTCTATGCAATAGCAGGTTACAAGGAAGTAGACACTCAGGTAAAGACCTCGCTTCAAAACAATATGTTAGCCATTCAACAAACTGCCCCGCAAGACTATCCCAATCCAGATGATATGATTTACTTATATAATAATTTAAAAGATAATGGCTACTCCATATTTATAACAACAGACCTTGCTTCTCATTCACAACATTTAATTTTTGACAGAATGTTGCAGCATACAGAAGAGGTTATTTTTACACCAAGATTATTAAAAATTACAGATGACTTTATTGATGCCCTTGAAAAGAACACAGATGCCCCAGAGCCACATAAACAAAATGCAATTATGTATTTTCAAGTAGCCCAAGCCTTGCTACGTGCTGCTCCCGAAAAAAAAGAAAGTGATGATTGGGATAGGCAGGTAGAATATAAAGAAAAAAATCTTGAAGAAATCTTGCAAGATTATCCCCAGCCTGTAGTAGATAATGTAAAATTAATAATGGAAGCAAGCGGAGATAAAGACGCTATATTTGGCAATGCAGAAGATTTTAGTCAATACAAGCCACGTGGGCATTACACAAAAAACGGCATATTAAAAGCATATTTCCGCGCAAATATGTGGTATGGAAGGATGCATTTTGTTATTGCACAAAGCGATTTTGATAGCAACACAAATGAACTTACACGAAAAATGGAACCTGTAGCCCTCCTTATTGTAGACACCGTGCGCAAAAATCCAGAACTTTATAGTGAATGGACACAGCTTGCAGACCCCATTACAGATTTAATAGGTCTTAGCGATGATTTAGGCTTTAGCGATGTTTTACCCTTGTGGACGCAGCAAAAAGTAGAAAACTTTAGCGATTGGAGTAGCGACCTAAAGAACTTACAAGACTTTATGAAGTTGTGCCATGAAAAACTCCGTCCGCCTGCAATACAAGGAAACTCAGTTTGGACAGGTCCTTCAGAAGGAGATTATTGGAACAGAAAAGCACCTATGGGATGGAGATTTTTGGGGCAACGCTTTACATGGGATTCTTACATTCACGACAGGATAACTCCTCCTCGCTTAGAAGGCAATCTACCAGGATATGAAGACACTCTAGCCCTTCCTTCTGGATTACATATTTCTAAAGTATTTGGTTCCGTATGGGCAGATAAGACTCTAGAAAAAACTCAATACAGCAAGATTACAGGCTTAAAAAAACGCTTGTATGAATTACAAAAAGAGTTTGCTAGCAATGACGAAGTATTCTGGAATCAAACATATTATAATCAAGTATTAAATCAAATACGCACGCAGGCAATATTTGAACAAGGCTCTGGTTTTTATTTTACGCAATCGCCATTGTGGGGACTAAAAGTTCAGCTATCAGCATTAGGCACTTGGGCAGAGCTTAGGCACGACACAATCTTATACGTAAAGCAGTCTTACGCAGAAAGAGGCGGTGGCGGAGATATTGAACCAACGTTCCGCACAGAACCAATTCCTCTTCCCATAAATTATATAGAGCCAAATATTCCTTTCTGGAAGGCTTCCCTTGCTTCTGTAAAAGGTTTACAAGATGTATATAATAGATACAATCTTCTTGATTCAGAAAACAAACGAGCCTTAGAGAGTTTATCTGAAGTTTATCAAAAAGCCCTCGACATTGCAGAAAAAGAAGCTAAAGATGAAGCTATTACTGAAGAAGAGAATAAATGGATAGCGACAGTGAGTTTCCTGTTAGGTAGACTAGTTCTCATCTATAATAGTGGAGATGTAATCACAGATTACAACCAGCTAAAGATGGCTTGCATTGCAGATGTATTTACGAATAGCGAAATAGAATTATGCCTAGAAACCGCAGTTGGCACTCCTTACCGATTATATATTCCGCTTAATGATGGGCAAGGTGGAAAGCGCATTTCTGTAGGCTACGGATTTAGTTATTATGAATTTGCACAAGCGCAATCTAACAGGCTTTCTGACGAAGAATGGAAAGAAGTTGTATATGCAAAAGATGCAAATCTTTCGCAATATATTCCAGAATGGCTAGATAAGAATTATATTCTTACGCCAGACGTAAAATCATTTGAATACTAAAAGATTTTTCACTCTGCTTCTTATATTATTTTTAACTTTTTGCTTCATAGTCGCTATATATATCTTTCACACAAAAGCTATGGAGCAAAAAGATTTCTCCCCTCCGTACGATGTGCACACTTGGGCAAGCACTAACGATGAACGTGCCCCTGTACTAAACCCACGCCCCATAATGAATGAAGTGCCAAAAGATTTTATTCCTTTTGCTGGCACTGTAAGTCATCATCTTTTAGCAGGGGAAGTTATAGACGAGTGGTTTCATGCTCTTTCACAAAAACGTAATGTAAAAACTTTTTTTATAATAAGTCCTTCTCATTATGGACTTTCTACATATAGCTGGTCGCTTGCAAACTGCTCTTGGGATTGCGGAAATGTAAAAGTGGCAACAAATGCAAAGGTAGAGAAAGCTATTGCTCAAGCTTTGGGAGTGGAATACGAAGAAAGAGTTTTTTCTATAGAACACGGTGTTAGTACCCTTATTCCTTATATTGCAAAGTATTTTCCTAAGGCAACAGTTTGCGCCATAGCCGTAAAGGGAGAGCCGCCTTTGAATCAAGTTGACGCAGAAAAATTATACTGTGCATTAAAGCCCTATTTTACTAAAAGGGAGCAAGAAAAAAACTTTTTACTCATTTCAACAGACTTTTCTCATCACGGAAATATTGAGCAAACTACTATTACGGATAATAGGAGTGCATTATTCTTTGAAAATCCTTCTAGTAGCTCATGGATATATTGTGGCTGTGATAATCGACCTTGTATGTATGTTTTAGCAAGTTTTCTAAGCGAAAAGGCAAAAGCGCATATTTTTTGCCACACAAATTCCTACGAACTTTCAGGCTTTAGTGTGGACACAGATATTACCAGTTACTTTTTTTCTTTCTTTATAATGTAACAGTTGAAATGAAATCCTCAATGCTTCCAAGAATATAATTCTTCCCCTGTGTATGCAGAATTGCCGCGTTGTCAGAAAGATAATAAAGAACACCCAATTTTTCAAACATAGCAGCAACATCAGCTGAAGGGAGATTTTTTTCTGCCGCATATTCTTCAATGCACCATGAAAGCCAGAACGTCTTATCCTCAGTTTTCATTTTGTTCTTCCTCATACATTTCGTACAGCGCAACCCATCCTAATTGCCATAGTTTAGTGTCCTCTTCGCCTAGTAAACGCGCAACCTTGCTTTTATAAAAACGAACTATCGCTTGCAATGCTGAAACATGCTCTTTCTTGCAAATTTCTGCACAGATTTTTGAAACTTTATAGGGAATAAAAATATGCACATTTTTTTGAGTAATTTCAGGAATCATACGAAAATCTCCTTTTCAAAATGAAGGGAACCTCGAAAAACTCCCTTTCAGAAAGTTTTTCGAGGTTCCTGCGAGTTGTAAGTCGCTATAATAGCGCGACTTACAAC
>CAJOPO010000161.1 GCA_905236315.1 uncultured Treponema sp. | reverse complement strand
GAGTGCAAAAGTCTGTGATAAATACGCTGCAAAAGACGGCCGCATAAAAGTGTTTCATAAAGAAAATGGCGGAGTTACATCAGCGCGAAAACTCGGCATTTCACAAGCACAAGGCGCATATATTGGCTCTGTAGACCCTGATGACTGGATTGAAAACACTATGTATGAAAGCCTTTTAAACATAGCCATAGAAAACAAAGTGCAAATTGTTTTTAGCGATATGTGGCGGCACACTTTCTCTGGGGATAAACTTTTGTGGACAGGAGCATACTTAGAAGAAGGCTGTTACGATTTTAAAAAGAAAGATAGAAGCATTGTTCTTGATTATTTCTTTAATCCTGATACTGATAAAAAAATCAATGGCTCTCTTGCAGTTAAACTTTTTGAAAGCACTTCACTAAAAAAAGCCGCTCTTAAACTAGATGATAAAATACGTGGTTGTGGAGAAGATAGAATTCTAGTCTTTGCAGTTCTTGCTAATTGTAAAAGAATATACATATTACATAAGGCGTTCTATCATGGCTGCGACAGACAAGGAAGTTATACACATTCTGTAAATCCATATTTTTTTGAACAGATTCAATATGTATATCTTTATCTAAAGGAAGTCTTTGAAAAATCAGAATATTCAGAAAGTCTTTTAAAGCAACTTTATGAATATTTAATTTCTGACTGCATAAAAACTATATCTGATTTAGCAGGGAAAACTTTTTTACCTACCCATTTAATTGAAGATACAAATTCGCTATATGGTAAAAACATTGTCTTATATGGGGCTGGCAAAGTGGGACAATCCGTTAGGTGCCAGTTGATTTCTTTTAAAATATGTAATATTGTTTTATGGGTAGATAAAAGAAATGACGCTCAAAAGGGAATATCCGCTATTTCTTGCATATTAAATGCAAAGTATGATTATATCTTGGTAGCCGTAAAGGACTTCCATTTGTTTAGTAAAATAAAAGAGGAACTTTTGGAAATGGGCTGTAATGCTTCAAATATCATTTGGAAAAAAACTATTGGAATTATCAGCTACTTTAATAACATAAGGATAGACGATTTTACTAGTAGTACGTGTAGGAGGGGGGGTAATTCTTTGTAATACAAAGAATTATATTTCATTACCTAAGTATACGTTCACCTTAGAGGAGGCTGCATAATGCCCTCCCCTATCCTTTCCGTTATTATCCCTGTCTACAATACTGAAAAATACATTGAACGCTGCATAGCTTCCGTTGAAGGTCAGAGTTTTTCTGATTACGAAATCATTTGCGTTGACGATGCCTCTTGTGATGACTCATATAACATACTAAAAAGGCTTTCTGATAAAAATCAAAAAATAAAACTCTTTAGGAACCCTCAAAATAAAGGCGCAGGATTTACAAAAAACCTTGCAATACAAAAAGCATCTGGTAAATATTTATGTTTTGTAGATAGTGATGACTACCTTATTGAAGGGGCATTAAAACTCTTGTATGAAATGGCTATTGAGTATAATGCAGATGATGTCTTTTATTTATCGTACTCAATGGCAGAGTCTTCTCAAAAATTAAGAACTGCCATAAGCGCATGGGAAAACTTCACAGATAGGCACATATACTCTGGAATAGAACTTTTAAACTCTATGCTAGACAACCACAATCTTACAGTTGGGGCTGTGCACCACTTTGTAAAAAGAGACTTAGTGCAAAAATATACTTCCTTTTCTGAAAGAGTTGTAAATGATGACATGGAGTTTTCTTGCAATCTACTTGCAAACTTAAAAAGGGTTCTTTTCCTAAAAAAAGAATTGTATGTCTATTTTCACAGAAACTCAGGCTCCATATCGAACACTAAAAAATCAGTCAGATTAGCACATGAATATATAATGCATGGCATTAATATTTATAATTCACTATCTATTAGTGGCGATAAAACTTCGCAGCGCATAGCAAGAAAATTACTAAAACACAATGTGCTAGTTGCAGAAAACACGGTAGCTTCATTAACTCCCGACTTAAAACAAGACTTTTTGCAGGAAATCTTTAGAGAAACTGCTGCAGAAGGATTATATATTGATGTTTCTAAAGACACTTACTCTAAAATCCATGGCGACATATATATTTATGGCTGTGGAAATTACGCTTTGGATATATATAGGCAACTTATGATGAATGAAATGAATGTGTGTGGCTTCATACAAACAAATGTAGACAAGAAGGAATTAGCAGGTAAACCTGTTTTTTGCATATCAGATTTTAACGTTCCGCAAAATGCTTTTCTCATAATAGGAACATCTCCCAAATTTTATAAAGAAATACTCTCTGTTCCTAACGTCAAAATGTTTTCTAACGTTATATTAGCAGAGTCTTTAAGATATGACTCCGCTGCATATGTATGGGGGGGGTACGAAAGTATAGTATAATTTACAACTTTCCCACACTTTACACCCCTGTAGCTTCCGTTAAGGAGGCTGCATGATGACTTCCCCTATCCATGTAAATGAAAAATCCAGCGAACAAGAAAAGATAAAAATATTAATAGCGACATGGAGCATATATGACACTCAATTAGAACAATTCCAGCGCAATTATACAGGTGGTGGAGTTGTTATAAAGAATATCTGTGAATATATAGGTCGTAAAGAACAAGTATATTTAATGCTTGGCAGTACACTATTACCAGAATTAAAACTTGGTAATATTAATATTGTAAAAACTTCCTGCAATAATAAAACCTTTGAAAAAACTCCCGAAGGTAAAGCCAAAAAGTTATCTTATATGTTAGAAACTTTTGCAGAACGTATAGAGCAGATAAAACCTGATATTGTGAATATTCATGGAAAAGGCGATTTTTCTATAGGCTGTATAAAAATTTGCAAAAGTAAAAATATTCCTTGCATATATACCGAACACCTTTATATAAGTCCTAGTGTAATTAATAACATTGATTCTAGATATCAAAAAGATATTGAATG
>CAJOPO010000160.1 GCA_905236315.1 uncultured Treponema sp. | reverse complement strand
GTTGTAAGTCGCGCTATTATAGCGACTTACAACTCGCAGGAACCTCGAAAAACTTTCTGAAAGGGAGTTTTTCGAGGTTCCCTAAAAACAAGAGATGTCTTAAAAAATCCGCAATAATATCCAATAACAAAAGCAAGTTTTACATCTCCCATGCCTAAGCCTTTTGTAAAAACTGAAATACAGAAAAATAGCAAGAAATAGAAAACTGCACAAAGTAAACGAAACGGAATTTCTGAAAGTTCTGTAAAAATATCGAAAAACACTATTAGGACAAAAAATCCTAATGTAACAAAATTTGGAATACGCCCTGTACGTAAATCAAAATAAGAGATGAGCATCAGATATAAAAGGCAAAGCCTTTGTAAAACCATTCCTAAACTGCACACTTGTTTGCTTGATTCTTACTATAAATTATATTCGTGTTTAGACACGAAAAGTAAGTTTTCTGTATTTTTGATAATTATTGTGTTTTCTTGAACTTGTTTCGGGGGATAAGAGATAAGAGATTCCAAATCAAGATGACATGATATGAATATCTGAAAATGTGATACTCTGATTCAACGGAATCAGAGAGGCGGCGGAAGATTTTTAGAACACTGAAACAGGCACTGATATACCGTTCTTTGAAAAGAATGACAAGAAAGATGCACTAAAACTTGCATGTCGTGTTCAGAAATATACGAATAATGAAGTTCCGACCGTTAAATTGCCTAGTAAATCAAAAAATTATGGGGAATTAGTATTTGCAAGTTACAGTGTTTATGTAAAAACAAATATGATTGTTTGACTAAAACAAAAACTATGTTATACTCTTATTTAGGTTGTTTGGAGGATAAAAATGGCTTGTTTTACAGTACCTTTAGCAGAAGGTCTTATTGTAACTGCTCTAAAAAATACTAAGTTATTTGTGCATAAAGATAATAAATTAATTAGCGATTCAAAAAGCACAAATAATTCTTCGATTAATGTACCAACTTTTAAGGAAAAACTTGGTATTCTTGAAAAAATGCTTTATGGGGGAAGTTTTTTACTTGCCATTGAACACATATATCATGGAGAGGTAGTTTTATATCCACCCTTCTTTACAGCATTAAAAAGCCCAGAAGAAACTAGTGTAATGTTACATGAAATGGCAACTGTAGGAGTGGGTATGGCTCTTATTGTTACTCTAGCATGGGGCATGGGATGTCTTTTTCATTCTTTAATTAAAAAGACACGTAGTAAGATTGCAGGGAGCAAGATTGCTCATGTAAACGCAGGAGCACTTTAATGTGCCTTATACTTACAATATTAACTGCTATTTTCTTTACAATATTATATTTATCTAAAAAGAAAAGAGGGCTTAATGCAAAGGCAGAATTTACAACTTTGCTTATGTTTTGGTCAGCTTCTTTTATGTGGAGCGTTGATGGCATTGCAAATGTTATAGAAAAAGAACCTTTCTTTGATATAAGCCTTTCTGATACAATTTTAGGTTTCATTATAATAGCGTGTGGTCTTGTAGTATACGGTGTGCTAAATATACTTGAAAAAAGAAAACTCGCTATGTCTATTTAATAACAAGGGGCATAAGCCCCTCGTTTGACAATACTTGCTAGAATATTCTAGAAACGCTACCAAATTTTATTTTTCTTTATACCCACCTGCAAAGGTTGTAACACATACAGAACCATAGGTCTTATGCTTTCTAGCAAAACCACAACCTGCGGAAGTGTAATCCGCTTTTAGAATATTTTCTCTGTGCCCTCTATTAGAAACGCCATCATCTATTAGTAATTGAACTACAATCTCTTGTCCTGTTACTTGCCCATAACAAATATTTTCTCCAGCAGTTTTATATGTTCCATATTTTTCTATTCGCTCAGAAGGATTGCTTCCGTCAACACCTATATGACCTACTTGGTCAGTATCTCCTTGACTATAAGCATGGTCTTGGGCTGCAAGAGAAAGTCCTTCTTGAGGTGTTAATGCAGATACTGCACTTGCCTTACCCATAACTTCTACACATTCATTAACAGCACTAACTCCTTCGTTAGTTTTTAGAGTACCATTATAAATAGTACCTAAAAACTTTTTTGTGCGGGGAGCAATATATAACTCTGCATAACGGGCAGGATTAGTTCTAGCCTTGTTCAGTTCTAGAATTACATCTTTTTCTACATCACTAAGATAATTCACATTACGAGCAGTATCTACTACAGACAAATCCCAACCGTCTGAAAAGATCTTATAGTCTGCGTTGCTTCCTATATAATTAGAGCCTATTGTACTGCTCACATCAGCCGTAGTACAACCTATAAAAGCTATAGAGCAAATACTTGCTATGCAAATCATTGAAAGAAATACAAGTAATGAACTTTGTTTTACCAATCTCTTTTTCATGAAAAAAAACTCCTTTATTTATAGATAATAAATTAACTATTGCCTAATGTCAACGAAGATTGAGTTTTTGTGTTATAAACTACTCTCTTTTAAGACTTTCTATTGAATTTTTTAATATTTAACGTTATGCTAAAGAAATATAGTGTATTAAGTATATATAGGGAGCCTCTAAAAACTTCAGTTTTTAGAGGCAACTTTGAAAATGCGATGTTGTAAGTCGCGCTATTATAGC
>CAJOPO010000159.1 GCA_905236315.1 uncultured Treponema sp. | reverse complement strand
GAGGCAACTTTGAAAATGCGATGTTGTAAGTCGCGCTATTATAGCGACTTACAACTCGCAGGAACCTCGAAAAACTTTCTGAAAGGGGGTTTTTCGAGGTTCCCTTTATGATAAATATACTTATATGAAATAATAAAGCCCCCGAAACAACATTCGGGGGCATACTTTTTTATAAAAAGTATTTTATTGTACTTGACTAAAATCTTTTGTACTTAAAAGAATAATCTTTCCATCACTATTGCTTACTACTATGCCACGCTGTGCTACCGTTATTGGAGTATTAGGCATTAAAGGAACAGAGCCTTTTAGTAATAAGTTTAGGCTACTATCATACTTAGCAAGTACCCAGTTACTTCCGCTTTGTACTATACAGTAGAAGTTATCACCATCCTGAACGAGCATAGATTTTTCTGCTACAATTTCAGTGCTTTCTTTTTGTATTTCTAAGTCAGTAGAATCTAACAAACAGAGTTTTATAGCACTATTTGTTCCTGTTGCATCTCCACAGATAGCCACATACATAGTTTCTCCTTGTGAAGCTTCTCCTGCTTCTTCAGTTTGAGAATCGCTTACTGTTACAGGATATAGTTTTCTTCCTCTTACAACAGTTACTGGAGATTCTTTTATCACAGAACCTGTTTTAGGATCTACTTTTACAAGGCCACTAAGGTCTTTTTCGCTATCTATAACAGTTAATGCAACTATTGCATTTTTGCTAGTTTCGCTATCAAGTGCATCTTGAAGAATCTTTTGCTGGTCTTTTGCTATCTCCATACGACCATGTTGAGCATCTTCGTTCTTTTTGTCGGCAAGTTCTTGAGCTTGGTCGGCTTCTTCTTTAGCTTTATCGGCATCACTTTGAGCTTGGTCGGCATTTGCTTTAGCTGCATCAGCCTCGTTTTGTGCTTGGTCAGAGTCAGATTTAGCCTTATCAGCTTCGCTCTGTGCCTGTTTAGCATCTTCTTTAGCCTTATCAGCCTCACTTTGTGCCTGTTTAGCATCTTCTTTTGCTTTATTAGCGTCTTCTTTTGCTTTATCAGCGTCACTTTGTGCTTTATCAGCTTCTGCCTGTGCTTTGTCAGCCTCTTCCTGTGCTTTTTGAGCAGCTTCGGCTTTTGCTTTATCATCAGGATTTGCTTCAGCATCTTTCTGTGCCTTATCAGCGTCTTTTTGTGCCTTATCAGCATCTTTCTGTGCTTGATTTGCTTCTTTTTGAGCTTGAGTAGCGTCTTTTTGAGCTTGGTCAGCGTCTTGCTTTGCCTTATCAGCCTCGCTTTGAGCTTGATCAGCGTCTTGCTTTGCCTTATCAGCTTCGCTTTGAGCTTGGTCAGCGTCTTGCTTTGCCTTATCAGCCTCGCTTTGAGCTTGGTCAGCGTCTTGCTTTGCCTTATCAGCTTCGCTTTGAGCCTGCTCAGCTTGGTCAGACTTTTCTTGTGCCTTATCTGCAAAGTTATCAGCTTCTCGTGTTTGTATATCTACCATATTGCGACGTTCATCCATGCCTTTATCATCTTTTTCGCGCATAGAATCAATTACATTATCATCGCTTATAACAGAAGTATCTACAGTAGAAAGACCACCATTTATATCAAATAGAGGAATGACTATTTGCGTATTTCCTGGCCAACTGCTCCATCTTGTGCTAAGACCACAACTTTCAGCCGTTAAGTTTTGTGTAACAACAGTTTTGTATTTGCTTTCAAATACATCTAAGCGTCCTCTATAAACGGCATTGTAAACTGTAATAAAAGTCGCTAGAGTGGAGGCATCTCTTTGATTGTAGCCATAAGCAGCCATTAAATATCCCGTTATAATACGGCGCAAGTTGCGTATATGGTCTACACCTGCATTTGAGTTAAGCAAAAGTATATCTGCATCTAGTTTTCCTGTTTCGTTTGGGTCTAAAGCATGTATAATTGTATACTTTGCATTTAGTCCAAATGCTCTGCTTGTATTTAAGTTAGAAGCTACTTGGCGACCTAAATTGGAACCAATTTCTGTTATTGCTGCTGCTGATTCAATGATTATATGAGGGCCTGTATAGTTCTCAAACTGAATGACCTCATTACTAGTGCTGCGTATTTCATTTTCATTAACTTCTACAGCAGTAGATGCAGAAACTAAAAGTGCTAGGGCAACCGATGTTGTTGCTAGCAATTTATACAACTTCATAAAATCCTCCAATTTTCTAATTGCACATATTTTACAGTATATAATATTTATAATCCCATATCAATAAATTTTTCAAGTGTTTTTCTTGCGTATTCCCTAGCTTCAGAGGGGTATTGTTTTCCCATTAAGGAACTTAATATTTCATTCCCATGCTTAAAGAAAGCAGGACGACCCATAAATCTACATATTTCTAATGTTGCGTCACAAATAGCTTTTAGAACACGTTCATCATTTTGTGCAATAGATTTTTTAGAAACGCTTTCTAATGTGCTTAACATAGTTCCTTCTGGGTCATAGGCAATTATAGCAACATCATTAATTATCCATGTTAATAAGGAAGGGTCATCTACTTTTTTCATAAGAGTAATAAAACTTTTTTGATAATTTATGCTTCCACTTTTTGCTGCTAAATCAAGAATTGTTTTTGCATACTCTAAATGCGTTCTAAAATATGGCTTTTCTGTTATTTGATTCCTTGAATTTTCCATAAGCCATGCATTTGTAAGAGATTGCATTTCTTGACTCAAAAGAATTTGCCATTCCTCTTCTTTTTGTCCAAAATTGCCCTTTGTAAAAGAAGTTTCCATTTGCTTTGCAAGTTGAGCAGTGATAGTTTGTCCTACTACACTAGAAGAGGTTTTTGAAAGCTCTTGAGGGGGCATTTCATATATTCCAGACTTTGGAGCTGTATACGATGAACGATTTGCTGTCGCTAATGTTTGCTTTATTCTATAGCCTTCCATTATCCAGTTTGTAGTACATAAAATAAGATAGCCTCCATCTGTAGGAAACATATAGACCCATGGTTTATTTGCATTTAACCTTACATCCCATATAACAGAACCATCTACATCATAGCATGTAGCTTTCATCCTATCTGCAAGCACAAATCCCTGAATAGTGTTCCCTATGTAAGATAAGCCTACAGGTGAATATTGACTAGCATAATCAGAAAGACTTTCTCCAGTTTCTGTATTTATAAGAATTACCTGCGCAGGAGTTCCAGAAATAAGGGCTGCTTTTCCTTCTTCAAAACCCTGTGTAACTATATATGTTGGAGATTTTAGTCCTTGTGTTCCTGTGCGAATAACCCAGTTGGAGTGTATTTTTCCATATGTTTCTGAGCATAAACCAACTCCGCCATCGCTAAAAGCAAGTAGTGTACCATCTTTAGTGCTTATGGCTTGAGTTACATGACCTGCAAAGACAATTTCCTTACTTACTTGCCCATATTGGCTTACTGTGTAACCTACGGAACGCCCCGAAGATAATTTTGAAGAGAAAACAAGTAGAGAGCCATCATTTAATTCTGTAATCTTAATTTGTGTATCTTGGTCTTTTAATGTTATTTTCCAACGGCACACCCCCCGTGTACCATAGCAGGCTATATTGTCTTTTCCCCTTACATAAATACGCCCATCTTTAGAGCATACAGGGGCTTCTGTTATAGAAAATCCTGTTCTTGCTGTCCACAATAATAAGCCACCTGGATTTAGCATATTTAAATCCCCATCTCTTGAGATAAGGTAAATCATATCAGCAGGTCCTACAGAAATATAGGGCTTAAGGCGAGATGAAAAGGTTCTCTTCCATATAATATTACCATTTTGAGTAAATGCACTAACTATTCTTCCGTCATCCACACAGATATAGCCAAAACTATTGCGTATAGGAGTGCAAAGTGCATTTCCTAGCATAACAGTTGCCCAGTTTGGTGTTGTTAGTGATAAGTCTACAGTCTGAATTTGTGTTTGAGTTTGTTCAGATTCATTTTGTTTTTCTGCAACTGCAAAATTTATGAACATAAGAGTACAAAAAGTGCAGATAATAAATCTTTGTAATAAATTCTGCTTCATATTTACTTAACTCCTTAAGTGTTAATCGTCATTTCTTTAGTATAGCAAGACTTTCTATGTGGCTAGTTTGTGGATAAAAGTCAAGCAAATAAAGCTTTTCTAGTTTATACCCACCTTTTATCAGTTCTGCTATATCGCGTGAGTGGGTTGCTATATCGCAAGATAGACTTCTTATTTCTTTTATATTAGATAGTGCAAGCCATTTACTCACTTCTTTTTCCATTCCGCTCCTTGGTGGGTCAATAATTGCTACATCAAATTCTCCATTATTTTCTATACAAGACTTAGCATGATATTTAACCCATACAGCCCCGCTAAGACCGTAACTTTCGTGCTTTGTTCCTTGTAGATTCATTTCTGCTTGAACAAGGGCACTTTTATTATGTTCTACAAGAGTTACACTTTTAAATAATTGGGCTAAGAATACAGAAAAAGTACCACAGCCTGCATACATATCTAGTGCGTGCTGCCCAGAAAGCCCTCCTGTTATAAGAGGAATTGTTTTTTCTAACATTTTAATATTTGATTGAAAAAATCCTTGTACACTAAAAGATACATTTTTTCCTAATAAATTAATGGAACAAATGTTTTCTTCTATATTAACGGTACCTTCATAACGTTTTGGGTGTTTTTTATTGTGAGAGTTTTTATGTTTTATATTTTTAGATAGGGGGGAAGATTCTTGCGCTACTATTATTTTATCATATCCTTCTGGAATAGATGTTATTTTGTCGCAGGCAAATACATGAACTCTTCCCTTTGGCCTTTCATCAAATGGTATATTACTAAGCCATTTATTTATTTCTGGAGTTGCACAAGGACAATTATCTAACATAATTATGTCAGAACTCTTCTTTTGCATTAGACCGCCATTGTGAAATTGAAACCTTGCTCTGTACTCCCTTTCTGAATCATAAATTATTTGTATATCTGGAATTTCTTTTATTCCCGCTCTAATAAAGGCATTATAAAGAATGTCTGCTTTTAAAGTCCGTTGATGAGCGTATTGAATATGCTGCATATTGCAACCACCGCAGCGACCATATAAGGGGCAGAAAGGAAGCACTCTATATGGCGAGGGGGTTAAGATATCTATAATATTGGCCTTAGAGAAATCTTTATTTTCTTCTGTTATTTCTACTTTTAAATGTTCATTAGGGATAGCATTGGAAATAAATACAGTTTTTCCATCAATTTTTGCTATACAATCTCCCCCAAACACCATTTTTTCTGTTATAATATTTGTAAAAGACATTAAGCATAATATAGCAAAATGAATGTTTTTATAAAAGAGGGTTTTATTATGGTTTATTCTATGGATAAAATGACTATGAGCGACGGAAATATAACAGTTCTTCATAACTGGCTACCAGAAGGAGAAGTTAAAGGTGTTGTAGTTCTTAGTCATGGTATGGCAGAACATGCAACTCGTTATGAAAGATTTGCTTCATTATTAACAGAAGAAGGCTTTGCTCTGTATGCAGAAGACCATCGAGGTCATGGAGAAACTGCAAAATTAGCTTCTGAAAAAGGAACTGGTGCATTGGGCTATCTTGCAGATAAAGATGGTTTTTTCCGTGTAGTAGATGATATACATGAAGAAGTAGAAATGCTACACAAAAAATATCCTGATAAAAAAATATTTTTATTTGGACATAGTTTTGGTTCCTTTATATCTCAGTGCTTTATTGAAAAATATGGTTCTTCGATTAATGGTTGCATATTGTGTGGAACTGCAGGTCCTAGAAATGCTATGGTAAAGGCTGCAAAAATTGTAGGAAATGTAATCCGCATTTTTACAGGAAAACGTCATATTTCTCATTTAATGGATAAAATGGCATTTGGTGCATATAATGCTAAAATTCAGTCCCCTAGAACACCTTTTGATTGGCTTAGTAGAGATGAAAAACAAGTAGACGCTTACATTGCGGATGACTTTTGTGGCTTTGTTTGTACTATAGGTTTCTTCTGCGATATGTTTGCAGGTCTTTCTTTTATTCATACCCGCCCACATATTGCTATGATACCTTTAGATTTACCAGTACATTTTATTGACGGAACAGGAGACCCTGTAGGCGATTATTCAAAAACTGTTCAAAATCTTTATGATATTTATTGCTCTAACGGAATGAAAGATGTTTCTATAAAGCTATTTACAGACGCTAGACATGAACTATTAAATGAAATAAATAAAGAAGAAGTTGAACAAGATGTAATCGCTTGGTTAAAATCCCATTGACGAGGAAGCCGTTGAATATTAAAATAAAATTACTGTGCTTATTAGATATTCAACGGACAGTAAAGGAAAACCTGTCCAAAAAGCTGTTGTATATACAAAAAATGAACATAATATAGATTCAAAGGCTATAGATTCTGATGCTATATATATTATAAATAGGCTTAGGGAAACTGGATTTTCTTCTTATATAGTTGGTGGTGCTGTTAGAGATTTGATAGTAGGAAGAGTTCCTAAAGATTTTGATATAGTTACAGATGCTACTCCTAGCAGAATAAAGAAGATTTTTAGGAACTCTCGTATTATAGGTCGCAGATTTCGCCTAGTTCATGTTTTTTTTGGGCAAAAGATATTTGAAGTAAGCACTTTTCGTTCTATAGTGGATGGCTCTGTTGGTAATGCCTTTGGCACTATGGACGAAGATGTTCAGCGCAGAGATTTTACACTAAACGCCCTATATTATGACCCCATAAAAGAGCAAGTTATTGATTATGTGGGTGGGGTAAAAGATATTCGTAAAAAAATAATTCGTCCTGTTATTCCTATCGAAAATATTTTTGTAGATGACCCAGTGCGTATGCTACGTGCAGTAAAGTATGGTGCAACTACAGGTTGCCGTTTACCTTGGTCATTAAAAAATAAAATACGAAAAAGTTCTAATCTTTTAAGTGCAGTATCTCCCTCTAGATTAACTGAAGAATTGTTAAAAATAATAAATAACAATAATGCTAGTGGCATTATAGAAAGTGCTATAGATACAGATTTATATGCATATTTACAACCTGCCGCTACAAGTCTTATGTTAGAAGATAAAGTTTTTTTTAAGTCTTACATGGCTAGTTTGCAAGAACTTAATGCCTATAATGCTAATGCCCAAGACGGTGGAAGGCTAGGGGAAAAACTTTGTTTTATCTTGAGAGATTTTGTTGCAGGTCTTACTGATTGGAAAGAAGAAATAAAAATAGGAACTAGTTCTGCTGAACTATATAAGCGTACATGGGCAAGATGTCGTAATTTTATACTACCAATGAATCCACAGCGTACAGAAT
Organism: uncultured Treponema sp.; assembly: GCA_905236315.1. Classification (GTDB taxonomy): domain Bacteria; phylum Spirochaetota; class Spirochaetia; order Treponematales; family Treponemataceae; genus Treponema_D. The sequence goes on along the minus strand of CAJOPO010000159.1, from coordinate 859 downwards.
TAGAATATGCAGTGCGTGCTATGCTTAATAGTTATGGAGTAAAAGTTCATATGCCACAAACAAAGACTCATCTTATTTTACCTTATGAGGAATGAAAGGGGGAAGGCTTCCCCCTAATACACGTCAGTGCCTGCCCCCTATACACGTCAGTGTGTGTGTTTACTACACGTCAGTGCCTACGATGTGTGTACGTTAGTAGTTAGAGATTAGAACTTAGAATTTAGACGATAGAAAATAGTGAGGACCTAACAAGCATAATATAATCAAGGGAACCTCGAAAAACTCCCTTTCAGAAAGTTTTTCGAAGTTCCCTAATATAATTATATTTTTTTACTTCCTGAAGAACTTGAATCAACACCTGTAAGTTTATCTATTATTATACTTACTTCCTCTATAAGAAGCCCTGTAAATCGTTCAATGTTTTCTATTATATACTGCTGCAAATTATGTATATGCCCTGTTAATTGCTTTCCAAATGGAACATCTATAGTGATTATCAACTTATAGCCATGATTATCTGTCTTTATTGTTAATTTTTTTACACGTATATCTGGGTCAAACTCATTTACGCAATGCATAGCCATCTGCGTTATAGCGGCTTCAGAAATCTCTAGTCTGCCTTTCTTGCTAAATTCTGGCGTTACTATAGATTTTTCTGTCATTGTGGCATCTTTTTTTAAGATAGTACGCTTACCCTTAGAAATGAGTTCTTGAATCCCCTTGTAAAATATTTGAGGATAACTTTTTTTTACTTCTATAGCGGGAACAGGAATAACATGTTTTCCTTCTATTTGACGGCTCCGTATAGCTTTTTCTATTTCTTCCCTAGAGGCTATATCTTCTATCTTTATAATAGTTT
>CAJOPO010000158.1 GCA_905236315.1 uncultured Treponema sp. | reverse complement strand
CTTTATGTGTTCGTCTTCTTGCATTTTGTCAGCCCTGCGGTAAAGAGGCAGGGTGAGCAGGCTAATTGCTATGCTTACTGCTATAATAGCAAGCCCTTCATTATGGCTTCTGTTTCCTAAGTAGTGGTACATTACGTCAAACACTACTTCAAAAATTATTTCTATGGGTTGCAATATAAGCGTATATAAGAGTGATGTCATTCAACAATCTCCCAGTTTTCTCTCTTGAATATATCATCATGCACTGAATACCAAAGTCCATCGCTTGTGTCAAAGGTTGTTCTCTTGTTGCCATCGGTATCCCAGTTATGAGAGGCGGTTACAAGTTGTGGATGAAGATATTTTTCTTGCATATTTATGTCTTTATTAGTAAAAGGATTTTTGGGCTTAGAGATTACATCTTTTGTGGCTAATGTGGGAACGTCGGCATTAGTCATAAAGGTTTTGTCTGTGGTAAAATCGCCATTAGAATTAAAGTCTTTTACCAATAGCAAGGGATTGCACCACTGGGCATCTAGGTCTATATCATCAAATATGAGGTTAGTAAACTGCCCTAGTCCTCTACCGTGGTCTGCTACTATTATGATTTTAGTATTATCCCAAATGCCCTTCTCTCTTAAATAATCAAACCACTTGCCTAACTGAATGTATACTGCAACATTACATTCGTAGTGAATGAAAGACCACTGCTCTTCTATGGGAATTACGGATGCCGCTTTTAGCTTGTAAGAGGAATTGTCTACGTTTTTGCTGACAGTGTAAGTGGGTAACTGTAGCTCTGTGGGGTCATGGGTGGCTTCGTTATTCATCATTATAAAGCAACCGCTATTGTCATCTACAGAAGTTATATTGTTTAGCGCAAGCAAGGTGGCATAAGAACCCATAAATCCTGCTGTTAGTTCTGAATTGCTATCAGAAAAATAATTGCCATTATCGTATAGCGAAGGCTGCAAGAATACTGGGGCTATCTTGAATAAACTATAAAAGAAGAAGTTTCTGTCTTCATCATAATTTTTATCTACTTGAACAAATCTACCTCTTAGGTTGTGGGCTTCAACTCCTTCTATGTCTTTATATATAGAAAGGTCTGGGTTCCATTTGTAATTGGCATAGGGAGGGTCGCAAACTGTTACTCTAAAGCCATTTTGACTAAAGAGTTTGGGCATGACTTTTAGGGCTTCGTTGTGCTTGTCTACGAGTTTTTCTTTATCGCGCTTATTCATTTCTTCTGGGGTGTATTCATAACCGCCAAAAAGTCCCGGCGTGCCAAAGTTTGTGTAAAAGCCATGAGAAACCGTGTTTGGATAATATGTAAAACCTGCAAACTGCTCTTTTAGTTCAGGTGTTTCTTCTAAGATAAGTGGTGCGTAGCCTCCAATGGCTCTGTCTAGCATTAGGACTACAACGTTTTTTTGTTTTGTGGAAAAGTGTAAAATATCTTTGTGCTGCTGTGCATTTTCTATATCAGAAGAACGCATATAGCTCATATTAGAATATGCCTTGTTTACGCTGATTATGTCTTTTGCCCCTATTATGCCACCAGAGAATATGAGGACACCTTCTAGCAGGGGTAAGTATTTTCTAGTCTTAGCACTTTGTGCAAATAGGAATAATAAGACTGCTGCAATGATAATAACTAGTATGTTTATGAGCTTTTGAGAAAGGTTGTATGAAGGAATTACGTCAAAAAATAAGGCTTTAGAGAGAACGCCTAAGTCCTTACCAAAGAACATATAGTTTATGGTGGCGCAACCTAAAAAGACCCATATTATAGATATTAGTGTTTTTCTTTGTTCTGTAGTGCATGTAAAATATATGACGGAAAGCCAGAGTATAAAAAAGCCTATGAAAATGCACAAAGGCTGCCTTAAATGCACAAGGGGGCTTTTTATGGCTTGTGGGTTTACGAACTCTGCAGGAGAGGCGGCTATTACAGAGAGCGGGATAAGAACACCTGTTAATAGCACAAGGAAGATGCCTCCTAGCAAGATATAGGGATATTCATTCTTTTTTGGGGGGGTATTGCCCTTTGTAGTGTTTTTGGTTTTTGTTTGTAACTTTGATACAAAAGATAAAATGATAGGCAGCAAGCAGATGAAGCTTAGGAATATTGTAAAGATGAGTTTTCTTTTAGTTCCTGCTCTGCCTAAGCTTATTAAGACAAGCGGAATGATTAGTGCAAGGATAGCGCATAGAATATTGATAACTTTTCTAGGGTTTTTGAGTTTGTAGAAGATGTTCTTTACAAGGGAGAAAATGTTATTGCATGTCCAGTATATAACAAGGCCAGAGGGGGATGAATAAAGCAGCACTAGGAATATGAGTGCCATGCCGTATAATTGCACCTTGTCTTTTATGGGAAAGCCCTTTGTGTAGATTGCCCCACTAATGCAG
>CAJOPO010000157.1 GCA_905236315.1 uncultured Treponema sp. | reverse complement strand
TTCAAAGTTGCCTCTAAAAACTGAAGTTTTTAGAGGCTCCCATAAGTCTAAGGTTCCTTAGATATAAGATAGAAGGGGTGATTATGAAGCAAATAATTACAATAAGCAGAGAATATGGTAGCGGAGGACATTCTATAGGCAAAATGGTTGCTAAGCAGTTGAATGTTCCCTTTTATGATAAAGAGATTATTGATATGACGGCAAAAGATTCAGGGCTTTCTCCTGAGTTTATAAAGAAAACAGAACAAAATATTTCTTCTGGCTGGTTATATACTATGCTACTAGGTGCAAGTTATGCCTCCCCTGGCACATCATCCTTACATCACACAACACAACTTCCTAATCTTCCTCTTGCCGACCAAGTATTTAATGCACAGAGAAATGTTATAATAGAACTTGCAAAAAAGGGACCTTGTGTAATAGTTGGTAGATGCTCAGACTATATCTTACGCCATTGTGAAGAAATAAACAAAGATGAACTTTTAAACGTATTTATTTATGCTCCCTTAGAAGATAAAGTAAAACGAGCTATAGAGCAAAAAGGTCTAGCCCCAGAAAGTGCAGAAAAAGAAGTAAAACTAATAGATAAAAGACGTGCTAATCATTATAACACTTTTACAGAACGCACTTGGGGAAACAGAGCACATTATGATTTGCTAATAAACAGTTCTATGCTAGGATTAGAAAAAACAGCAGAACTTATAGTGCAAGTAGTTCAACATGCTTAAGATACAAAGCGCACACGTACACTTTGCACACGGCGTGCGCTTTGGTCTTCTACAATATATATAACATTTGCTGAACGATACACGGCTCCAACAGAAGGTAACTCATCAAATCTTTCTAAAAGCCAGCCACCTAAGGTATCAAAGTTTTCGCTATCAAGGTCTAACTTTAGTACATCATTTACATCGTCTAATTTCATATCACCAGGCACAATAAATTCATTTGGACCAGAGAGTACAATACGCTTTTCTGGAGGCACTTCTACAGAACCATACTCATCCGTTATGCGACCAAATACTGCTCGCAAAATATCGTCCATTGTAACAACACCTGCACTTTCTCCATATTCATTTACTACTACAGCAAAGTTTTTTCTCTCTTTCTTAAAACGCTTTAGTAAATCAAGAGCCGTAAGTGTTTTAGGAACAAAAATTGTTTGCGTCATACATATACGAACAAAGTCTTTACTAGAAGTGATTTCTTTACCTGCAAATAATATAGCCTTATAATGAAGCACCCCTATAACATTTTCTGTAGTTCCCTTATAAACAGGCAATCTTGAATAGCCAGAAAGAGCAAAGGCAGAAATAACTTCATCTAAAGAACTTTCTACATTAACATATTTTACCAAAGAACGATGACGCATTATATCCCCTAAGCGTAAATCAGAAAAATCAAATATACGCTCAAGCATATTTTTTTCATCTTCTTCAAGTGTACCTTCTGTTTTGCCTAAATCAAGTAGAGTACGCAATTCTGCTTCCGTGAGTAAGGGAGAATCTTTTTTTATAAAACTTTTTTCTAAAACATTAAGAGCCTTTGTAAGAGAATCAAAAAGGCATATTACAGGAAACATTGCTTTTTGTATAACTAAAATTGCTTTAGCATTTTTTATCGCTATAGTTTCTGGCTCTGCCCCTGCATAAGTTTTTGGCACAATCTCACTAAAGACAATTACTAAAATACTTATCACCGCTGTACCATAAGACACCTTTTCTGGTCCTAAAACATTTAAAGAAAAAGCTGTAGCAATGGCAGAAACTAAAGTTGTTACAAGATTAGTCCCTACTAGTACCGTAGAAATAAGTCGTTCAAGGTTATTACGCAATGAATAAACAATTTTAGCATTTTTTTTATTTTCTTTTAGCATCTGTCTTACTGTAATACGACTTAATGAAGTATACGCTGTTTCTGTAGAGGCAAAAAACGCTCCACAGTAAAGTAATAATAATTCTGCACTAAGCGGACACACGATATTTAAAAGTATTTCTTGAATATTCATACACTACTCTTCTTTATTTCTACACGAGAAACTCGCTTATCATCCATTTTTGTTACAGTAAAGCGATAACTTTCTGCTTCAACAAAATCCTTTTCTAGTGGTATGCGCCCTAAAGTTTCGCTTATAAAACCTCCTATAGTTTCACAGTGGTCAGAATGTAAATGAATATTTAACTGCTCATTTATTTCAGAAAGTCTTGAAAGACCATCTATTTCTGCAAAGTCCTTGTTCTCTATTTGGACATCTTCCCTATGCGATACAGGGCGATATTCATCTGTAATAGAACCAAAGATTTCGCGAGTAATATCTTCTGTTGTTAAAACGCCATCAGTACCAGAATATTCATCTATTACAACTGCCATGCCCTGCCTGTTTTCCCTAAGCATTTGCTGTATGCTAGACATTTTTTTTGTGGCTAATATAAATAGGGGGGAGCGCATTACTTTTTTTACATCAAAAGAAGATGTATTGTTTTTATAAAATAATAAATCTTTTACATACAATATGCCCACTATATCATCAATATCGTTTTTATATACAGGAAAGCGGGACAACTTATATCTTTCTGAATATTCAATTATTGTCTGATAGCGAACATTTACAGGCAACGCTATAATATTTTTGCGTGGTACCATTATATCTTTAGCCTCTAAATCAGAAAAGCTAAAAACACGGTGCATCATATTTTTTTCGTTAGATTTTATAACACCTTGCTCATTTCCGACATCAATAAAAGTTTTTATTTCCTCTTCTGTAAAAGAAACTTTTTTTTTCTTTGTATCTATGCCCCGCAAAGATAATATAAAACTAGAAATATAAGTAAATAAACTAACTAAGGGATATAAAATTGTTTCTAATATAGATATTATGCCAGAAGAAAAAAACGCAATAGGCTCAGGATGATGAGTTGCAATGGTTTTGGGAGAGATTTCACCAAATATAAGTAAAAGCATAGTTGCCACAAAGGTTGCAATGCCAACCCCTGCAGAACCAAATATGCTTACGGCAATATAAGTTATAATAGAAGAAAGTATAATATTTACAATATTATTGCAAATAAGAAGCGTATTTATAAGCCGCTCTTTATTATTTAAGAGTTTCCAGACACGGTTAGCTTGCTTATTTTTTTGATTTTTAAGAAGCCTAACTCTTAACTTGTTTACTGCCAAAAAAGCACTCTCTGCTGCTGAAAAAAACATAGACAGTAGAACAAGAATAATAGCTACAGGGACAAGGACTATAAGATGGCCATCTTGAAGGTCATTCATTTTCTTTATACACCTGCTTCATGTTTTCTATAAGTTTTATGCGCAATGCAATATCATCACCATGAATAGTTACAGAATTATTCTCATAAGCCTTATTTAGCATGACCAACATTCTGTCATAATCTGTAGACCCACCTACAGAAAGAACTAAAGCCGCAGCATACCAAGCTTCCGCTTTCTGACTATTATCTAAATAACTATCTTGCGCTGTAGAAATAAAAACTGAACAAGCATCTTCATACTGGTCATTCTGAATAAAAGTTCTCGCTTTAGAATATGCAGATAGAAGTTTATACTTTCCCACAAGAGCCGTAGAATTATTTTTATCTAGTTCAATTACTTCATCATAAAAAGAATACAGAGGATTACGATATTCTTCTTGGGTCACTTCATATAGTGCATCTATAGCCTTTACCTTTTCTACACCACTTTTTGCTTTTACAGAAGCAATCGCTTCTCTTACATTTTCTATTTGAGGGCTATAGATTTCTATTAAAGTAAGAATATCTTGAGCAGTTTTTACTTCTTGACTTATGGGTAAATGTTGCAAAACATAGCCATCTTCTGAAATTATATAATACTCTTTTTGCTCTTTTACAAAATAGTCCACTATAATGCTTTCTTTGGATTGAGATGCTAAAAGTGGCACTGTATCGCTAGTTAAATCTGCAAAAAGCAAGATATATTTTTTTGCAAAGGCATTTACAAAATCCTTAGATTCCATTACAGCATCTTTTGTGCCGTCCTTGCTTATAAGAAGCAATATAGGCACATTTTGCTTTAGGGCAGCATTTTTCGCTTCTGCCATATCAGTATACCAACCTGCATACGAAGAGCAGGAAAATAAAAGTGAGGAAAATAAAACAATAGCAAAATCAAAAAAAGCAAGCCTTCTAGTTTTATTCATAAATTTTTCCATTTATGCAAAATATGATACACCAGCTGCAAAAATATTCTGACAGGGGCTTTCTTTAGCTCTTTGCACTTCATCTAAAGAAGAAATATTTTTCAAAAGCTCTACCCCCTGCTTTGAATTATAGTCAAGTTCAATAGTGCGCTCGTTATGTCCCATTTTACCAAGCACTCTTCCGTCTGGGCTAGTCATCCCTTCTATAGCAAACAAACTTCCATTCGGGTTATCAGGCTCTGATATTGCAGGATTGCCGTTTATATCTGCATATTGACTAAAAATCTGCCCATTTGCAAATAACTCTTTTGCAAGCTCCTCTCTTAAAACAACTCTTCCTTCTCCATGACTTACAGGAATAAGATGGCAAAGAGGCTCTATAATGGAAGGGTGCTTAGCCCATGCACTTTTTGCACTAACCATACGAGTGCGTACTACTCGGCTAATATGGCGGCCAATAGTGTTATATGTAAGAGTTGGTGTTTCATCAGACATTTCACGGATTTCTCCATAGGGAACAAGGCCTGTCTTTATTAAAGCCTGAAAACCATTACATATACCTAAAACAAGTCCATCTCTATTCTTTAGTAAATCCATTATGGAATCTGCAATACGATGTTCACGTATAACATTTGCAATGAACTTACCACTACCATCAGGTTCATCCCCAGCACTAAAGCCACCAGCAAAGGCTATTATATTAGCCTTGTCTATTTCTTGCTTTAGGGTATCAAGAGATAAAGATAAATCACTAGGTGTACGATTACGGAATACACAAATTTGCGTATCAGCACCATTTAGATTAAAGGCACGAGCCATATCATATTCACAGTTAGTGCCTGGAAATACTGGAATCACAACGCGAGGTTTTACAGTTGCAGTTTTTATATTAAATGACTTACGAGCATCTTTAAGAGAAGAATGTTCATCAATAGCCCACTGTTCAAGAGGCTTTTGCTCTTTTACATTGCTTACAGGTGGGAATACTACAGAAAGCTTTGCTTCCCAAGCTTTTTCTATTTCTGCAATGGAAATCTTTAATATTTGATTATCTTTAGCTTCTAAAATAATCTCAGGCTCTGCAATAGTATTTCCAATTTTTATAGCATTTTCCACTTCTTCTAGATTGCAGTCCGTTTCTACAAGCATACAGACATTGCTACGGCTAAATAAAGCACCGTCAAAGGCAGAATCCATCTTAAAGCCTATTCGGTTCCCCATAGCCATCTTGCTTACCGCTTCTGCAATACCACCCGTCTTTACAGGATACATTGCATTAATCTTGCCTTCTGCATTTAAACGATACAAAAGTTGTGCATATAAATTAAAATATTCAAAGTTTGGAACAAGGTCTTTATCGCTATTTTTCCAAAGCCCAGTAATAGCATATACAGAGCTATTAGCCTTTTTAAAACTACCACTGGTAATATTTTTTACATCATCTGTTGTAACTGCAAAACTAACAAGAGTGTTAGGTACATTTAAGTTTTCAAATGTACCACTCATGCTATCTTTGCCACCAATGCTAGCACAACCACTAGCAAGTTGAGCATCTAAGGCTCCTAACAATGCCGCAGCAGGCTTACCCCAAGATGTTTTATCTACAGCACGCCCAAAGAACTCTTGGAAAGATAGGCGACAAGAAGAAGGATTTCCCCCCATACATAAAATGTTAATAAGAGAATCCATAACAGCGTATTGGGCACCATGCCATGCACTCCATTCACTTATAAGTGGGTCATAACCATAAGCCATTAGACTTACAGTCCTTGTTTCTCTAGGGCTTAGTACAGGAATTTTTGCAACCATACCCGCTTCTGGTGTACACTGATATTTACCACCATAAGGCATAAGTACACTGCTTGCACCTATGGAACCATCAAAGCGTTCCCCTAGTCCCCTTTGAGAGCAGCAAGCAAGGTCAGATATATTTGCAAGCCACATCTTCTTTAGCACATCAGAATCTATTTTTTCACTACCCGAATATTTATATTCTTTCCATGCCTCTTTACCGCCCATAGCTTCTACTACAGAATCAAGAGGATTTACAAGCGGAGAAGAATCACACACACAGTCATTAGGACTAACTTGATGAGTTTTTAAATATGACTCTGGATATACATCATTTGAACTAGGAATCTTTGGCTGATATAATAACGCATTTGCTTCATGAGAAGCACCCGCTGTATCAATAAAACTGCGGTCTAGGTCAACAATAGTCTTACCACGCCACTTCATCACCATGCGATTTGTATCTGTAACTAAAGCAACAACAACGGCATTTAGATTTTCTGCCCTAGCAGCTTCTATAAAACGGTCTACATTTTGAGGGCGCACAACAACAGCCATACGTTCTTGGCTTTCACTAATGGCAAGTTCTGTGCCGTCTAAGCCTTCATACTTTTTAGGAACGGCATCTAAGTTTATATCCAATCCAGGAGCCAATTCTCCAACAGCAACAGATACACCACCCGCTCCAAAGTCATTACAGCGGCGAATCATTAGGCAGACATCTTTATTGCGGAAAAGTCGTTGTATCTTTCTCTCTTCTACAGCGTTTCCTTTTTGTACTTCTGCAGCCGCAGAAGTTACAGATTTTTCTGTGTGTACCTTGCTAGAACCTGTAGCTCCACCTATTCCATCGCGCCCTGTACCACCGCCAAGCAAGATTATAACATCGCCAGGCTCTGGACTTTCTCGCAAAACCAAATCAACTGGTGCCGCTGCAATCACCGCTCCTAGTTCCATACGCTTTGCAACATATCCTGGATGATATACTTCATGAACTTGTCCTGTAGTAAGACCAATCTGGTTACCATAACTACTAAAGCCCTGAGCGGCCTCTCTTGTTAGTTTCATCTGTGGCAATTTACCATGCAAAGTTTGCTCTAAAGGCACAGTAGGGTCGCTAGCACCTGTTACACGAAGAGCTTGATAAACCCAAGAACGAGCAGATAGGGGGTCACGAATAGCACCACCAATACAGGTAGCAGCCCCACCAAATGGTTCTATCTCTGTAGGATGATTATGAGTTTCATTCTTAAACTCCAAAAGCCACCTTTCTGTTTCTTCTTCTCCCTCTTTTAGAGGCTCACCGTTTTTATCTGTTTTATATTTTACATCTATATAAATGGAACAAGCATTATTTTCTTCACTGAGTTCTAAGTCTTCTAGTTTTCCATGCTTACGAAGATACTTAGCCCCAATGATAGCCATATCCATTAAAGTAACTGGTTTATCCTTTCTATCTGCATAAAGTTCAGTACGTAGATTTACATAATTTTCATAAGAGGCCTTAAGTAAAGATGAATATGGTCCTTCATCTATTTCTATGTCTTTTAAGATTGTATTAAAAGTTGTATGGCGGCAGTGGTCACTCCAATAAGTATCTAAAACTCGTATTTCTGTAATGGTAGGGTCTCTATGTTTGCTTATAAAATAATCCTGCATCCACTTTACATCAGCAATATCCATTGCCAAGCCTAACTTTGCACGTAAGCTATCTAGCCCAGCTTTATCTAAATTAATAAAGCCATCTACAATAGCAATATCAGAAGGTTCACTAACTTCCAACTGCAATGTTTTAGGTTTCTCGCTAGAAGCAAGGCGACTGTCTACAGGATTTATTAAATAATGTTGGATTTTTTCTATATTAAATATGGAAATATTGCCTTCAAGCAATACCATTTTTGCACAGCGCACTTTAGGAGAAAGGCTTCCAACGCTCACGCTGTTTTTTAATCCTTCCCTAAGCAGCGAAAGGCACTGCTCTGCGCTGTCTGCCCTTTGGTCATATTGACCCGGTAGATATTCCCAAATAATTGATGACCAACCATTAGGAATTGTAAGTTCGTCAAAAATAACAAAATCAGACTGCGGCTCACTAAAAATCCTAGAGGATGCTATCTTTGCAACTTCTTCTGATACCTTTTCTATGTCATAACGGTTCAAATAACGAACAGCAGTAACTTCACTTATTCCCAAAAAGCCATTAATTTCTGCGGCAATACGATGAGCTTCATTATCAAAGCCAACTTTTCTTTCTACATAAAGACGAAACATAGTATTATTATAAAAAAAAATATCTTATTATGCTAGGGGCAAAATCTTGTCTTTCACGAAAATCAATTTTAAACGTACGCATATAAAAAAAACAGCTTTCAGTCGCCTCTGCGGATTGAATCTGTCGATTACAAAATCGAGGGCTAGCCCTCTACACGCCACATTC
>CAJOPO010000156.1 GCA_905236315.1 uncultured Treponema sp. | reverse complement strand
TTGTAAGTCGCTATAATAGCGCGACTTACAACATCGCATTTTCAAAGTTGCCTCTAAAAACTGAAGTTTTTAGAGGCTCCCTTAATTGTGCTTTAAGAGTTCGCTTTCTACAGCGTCAATAATAAAAGAAGGCGTACTAGCACCTGCGGTTAAGCCCACATTTTGCATAGAAAAGAATTCATTAGGGATTTCCTTTTCGTTTTCTATAAGGGCAGAGGGAGCTATCGTTCTTGCGCTTTCATATAAACGCCTTGTATTAGCAGAGTTTCGTCCACCAACTACTAATATACCATCTACCATGCCCTTAAAGTCTTTTAGAGCATTTTGGCGTTCCATAGTGGCAGAGCAAATAGAATTAAAGACCTTTAGTGTAGGATTTTTTCTTAGTAGAATATCTTGTATTGTAAAAAAATCTTTAGGGCTAAAAGTAGTCTGTGCAATTAAAATTGACTTTTCGGGTACATTTAAACTTTCAGCTTCACTTATATTCTGAACCACAAAGACGTTTTTCTCGCCGCCACAAACAAAGCCCGAAATGCTTGTTACCTCTCCGTGGTCTTTATCCCCTGCAATAATTACAGAATACCCTTGTTCGCTCCATTCTAAAGCACGCTTTTGACTTAAATGCACTCGTGGGCAAGTAGCGTCTATAACAGTAGCCCCAGAATCTTTTAAATTGTTTGTGATTTGTGGTGTAGTGCCGTGTGCGCGGATAATTACAGAACATGGCTTTTGCAGAAGAGAAAAATCTTCATTACCATTTAAGATATGCAAGCCTTTTTTTTCTAGGAGAGAAAGAACAGAAGCGTTATGAATAAGGGGACCTAGTGTATAAACAGTCCCCTTTTCTTCGTTTACAGCCCGCTCTGCTACAGAAACAGCATTGCGGACTCCCATACAGTAACCTAAAATCTTAGCTCGTATTACATTCATTACAAGTTAGCGACTTGATGGCATAACAATAACATTGGGTCTTTTTGGAGTGTTATTATGAGGTCTAACGTGGATAGCATCTTCACCAGGCTTCCAAGCGCGACGCATAAGAGCTATAAAGCCAGAGCTTATAAACATAGATGAATAACAACCAGATATAAGACCTATAGTAAGCACTATAGCAAAAGTTTCTATAGAACCACTAGTAAACACCCATAGAGAAATAGAAGCAAACAAAGTAGTTACTGTAGTTATAATAGAACGAGATATAGTCTTATTCAAAGCAATGTCTAATACCTCTGTAAACTTCTTGCAATTAGTTGTCTTTAGTGCCTCTCTTACACGGTCTAGAATAACAACAGTCGCATTTATTGAATAACCAAAAATAGTTAAAACAGCAGCAAGAGTTGTTGCAGAAAACTCTATTTGGAACCAAGTTATAAATGTAAACATTATGCAGAAGTCATGGAGCAAAGCAATGATTGCGCCAAGAGCAAAGTCCCAGTGGAATCTTATTGTAGCATATAACCAAATAAGTGCTATTGTGGCTAATGCAAGCAAAATGGAAGAAATCACCATGCCTGTAGAACTCGCTGGAGCATTATAAGAAGTCTGCACTACAGCAACATTATTCTGTCCAAACTTAGTCTGCAAAGCAGAATTTACAGCGTTTTGTAATGAATCGCTAGAAGAAGATTCTTCAGAAGCCTTTATAGTAATCTGAAAACTCTTATCAGCATTAACACCCTTTTCTTGTAATTTATCAATATCCACCCCTTCCAATGCAGAGCGAACGTCATCTATTGTTACAGAAGAAGAGGTATCTGGAACATATAATCTAAAAGGTGTAGAAGAAAGACGAGAGGTATTTAAACTATTTGTAAAAATACCATAGGTATCAGCTTCGCCAGAAGACTTTACCACTGCACTTATACCTTCTACTTGATTTAAAGCTTCTGCCATTGCGCTAATAGTTGGGTTCTGACCAAAAGTAAAGACCTTTGTTTCATTATCAGCACCTGCTCCACTTATGACTAAACTTAAAGAATCATTACTTGTTTCTACATTTACAGAAGCAATTCCTGTATATGTGATTTCCATAGCAGCAGGTGCTATGCGTACTTCCTCTACTAAGCCTGGAGCATAGTCAGTAGTAAAGTTTATGCCTCGTACAATAAGCCCCACTATGCCCAATACAATAACTATACAGCTAATTATTGCGCAAGGCTTAAATGCCTTACTAAAGTTATATGACTTTTTCATTACTTTACCCTCCAGCTAATGCTGATGCCTTTTTTGCCTAACTGCTCAGTATTAAAATCAAACATCAAGCGTGATACTACAAGGGCAGTGAATACTGTAGAACAAACACCGATTGCAAGGCTATAAGCAAAGCCCTGTATAGAGCCTGACCCTAACTGCGACATAAAGAAAGCCGCTATAAAGGTTGTAATATTAGAGTCTAATATTGCCCACAAAGCATTATCAAAGCCTGCTGCAATAGAAGACGCTCTGTCTTTTCCTAGTGAACGTTCTTCTTTTATGCGCTCAAATATAATAACGTTTGCATCTACTGCCATACCAATAGTAAGAATCATACCTGCAACAGAAGAAAGCGTAACGGTTAAATTTAAGGCACTCAATATACTAAACATAATATAAAGGTTTAAGACCTGCGCTACACAAGCATTTACACCAGCACCCTTATACCAGATGAGCATAAAGACCATAATAGAGGCAAGACCTACACATATAGCCCAAAAACCTTGTTTTATGGCTTGTTCTCCTAAAGAAGCACCTATAACATTCTGACTTTCAACAGTTAAAGGCACATCAAGCCATGCAGACTGAAGCACCTTTTCAAGATTGCGAGCTTCTTCCAAACCAAAGCCTGTAATAGCAACGTTTCCTGCGGTAATAGGACTATTTATAACAGCGTTAGACTTTATGCGTCCATCACTTACAATAGCCATATACTGCCCTACATTATCTGTTGTAAACTTAGCAAATATACCAGCGCCTTCGCCGTCCAACTTAAAGCTTACCTGTGGACGACCATATTCATCAGTTCCAACTTCTGCTGATTTTATATGTTTACCGTCTAGTATAACATCTTTCTTTACAACAAGATAACTGCGCAATTTATCTAAGCCATATTTATCAGTTTCATAGTAACCAAATACTTCATCCCCCTCAGGAATGATACTTGGGTCAATAAGTTTTCCTTGACTGTCAAATGTAGTGGTAGGATTAGTAGCATAATAAGTAGCAAAAGAATTACTTGCTTCCATATCTACATGGCGGAAGTTTAATATACCACGACCTTGTATAATAGAATTTATCTGGTCTGCTTCTGCACTGCCTGGTAACTCAATATAAATATGATTACTACCCTGCTGTCTAATCGTAGGGGAAGAAAGACCAAAACGGTCTATGCGGCTTGTAAGAGTTTCTATAGCCTGCTTCATTGCGTTATCGCGTAGCTGGTCTTCACTAATAGTAGAACCTGAATCTTGAGAAGCAACTACAGCATCTAAGTCTGCTTTTACAATAACATTCATACCGCCACTTAAGTCCAAGCCTAACTTTACAGAGTTTTGATAGTTCTTTTTGTTCTTAAGAATCTGTTTGCGGTAGCGGTCTTCTACAACTGTAGTAAGTTCGTCCTGACTATTAAAGCTATTTAATGCATCATAAAGCGTTAAAGGGGAAGGCATTTTCTGCCCCATATCCTTATAATTCTTCTTAACGGCTTTTTCAAGCCACTTTTGTTCTGCATTTAATACAGCAGTTTTATCTGCACGAGCAACCTTGCGCAATTCTTCTACTTCCCTAGAAGCCTCTGCATTAGCATAATCTCTTATATTTTCTAAAGAACTTAATGCTAAAGCCTGCTGTTCCTTTGGTGTCCAAGCATACCAACTTAAAGACGGCCAAAGAAAATAAAAACACAATGCCAATACAGCAAGGATTAAAACAAGACGACCTTTTTTACTCATCTTTTACAGCCTCTGCTTCTGTTTTAGTTTCTGAATCTGAACTACTATTTTTTACTTCAGTAGCGTCATTTTCTTCCTTAGTTTCTCTACTTTCTGCTTTTTTGCCACCAAGCAGGCTCTTCTTTTCTTCTTTTTCAGTTGCATTAGAAGATGTAGGTTCCATAGCAAGTGAAGAAATAGCACTACGGTTAAATTCTATACGAGAACCATCTTCTACCTTTAATATAATAGTAGATTCTTTTACTGCCGCAACAGTGCCATGTATTCCGCCAATAGTAATAACTTTATCGCCTTTTTTTAAGGCTGCTATCATTTTTTCTGTTTCTTTCTGCTTTTTCGTTTGCGGACGAATCATAAAAAAATACATAATAAGCAGTATAAGAATTAAAGGGATAAATGCACCTAAGCCTGTTCCCATCATACCTTCTGGAGTAGTGGTACTAGCAGCACTAGTTTGCAGAAATAATGGAATAAATGACATACTTATTTCCTTCCTTTATTTTTAAAATTAAGAAAGAATAGCATTATTTACAGTCAATGACAAGTAGTATTTAAACAAGTTATAACACTTGAGAAAGCACTTCTATAAGTTTTTGCTCGTCAATGGGCTTTGCTATATAGGCATTCATACCAGCGTCTAGGGCATTGCGGCGGTCTTCATCAAAGGCATTAGCCGTCATTGCAATGATAGGAATATTTGCCTTTACGCTATCTTTCATCGCTCTTATAGCACGGCTTGCTTCATAGCCATTCATTATAGGCATTTGTATATCCATAAGAACCGCATCATAATAGTGACTATCAGCCTTTTCTAGTATTTCTACAGCCTCCTTTCCATCACAGCTTTGGTCTACGCTAAAGCCGTGCATTTCTAGTACCATAACCGCTATCTCTCTATTAACGCTTACATCGTCCACTAATAATAAACGTTTTCCTGCAAAGTTTTCTTCATTTATACTATCTTTAGTTGTCTGCTTTTCTGTAGAATTATCATCTTTCCCTATAATATGCAACAAAGACTGCTGCAATTCACTACGGAACAAAGGCTTATTGCAAAAACCATTTACACCTGCTTCTACAGCTTCATCTTTTATGCTAGGCCAATCATAAGCGGTAATTAAAAGTATTAAAACATCACTACCCAATTCTGCGCGGATTTGTCTTGCAACTTCTATACCATTCAAGTCTGCAAGTTTCCAATCTATAAGGAAGATTTTATAATCATCACCTAAATCTCTTGCATGCTTTGCACGTAGCACCGCTTCCTTGCCACTAAGAGTCCATTCAGAGCGCACCCCCATGCTTGCAAGCAACTTTGTAGTGCTATCACAGGTATCAAAGTCATCATCTACAACAAGCGCATGAAGGTTGTTTAGTTCTTCTACAGTGGGCAAAACGCTATTTTTATCTGCAATGCGGAACTTAACACGTACTATAAACTCACTCCCCTTTCCCTGCTCGGTATTAACAGTTATAGTTCCACCCATTAAGTCCACAATGCTTTTTGTAATAGCCATACCAAGTCCTGTGCCCTGTATGCCACTTACTGTACTATTGCGCTCCCTAGTAAAAGATTCAAACACGGTTTTTGCAAACTCTTTAGACATACCAATACCGTTATCTTTTACACGTATCTCATACATGCTAAACTTATCCGCATTTTCACTCTCTTTTTCTACATCAAATTGCGCAATTCTTACAGATATTTTTCCTCCGCTTGGGGTATATTTTACTGCATTAGAAAGCAAATTTAGCAAAACCTGATTTAAGCGTAAACGGTCGCAATAAATATTTTCATTTACTACATTTAGGGCATCCATGTGGAGCTCCTGTTGTTTTGCTTCCACCTGTGCAATGATAATAGTGTTTAAGTTATGCAATATATCTGGCAGGTTACACAAGGTTTCTTCAAGCTCTATTTTGCCACTTTCTATGCGACTCATCTCTAAAACATCATTAATTAAAGAAAGCAAGTGGTCGCTAGATACCTTTATTTTACTAAGATATTCTTTGGTCTTTTGCCCATCATCTGTAGACTGAAGAGCTAGATTAGTAAAACCTATTATGGCATTCATAGGAGTGCGAATATCATGGCTCATATTAGAGAGGAAGTCTGACTTTGCTTTATTACGTTCTTCCGCCTGTATAATTTGAAAATCTAGTTCCTTTTCCCTCTTTAGCATGGTAACAAAGAGATTGAACATAATAAAAAGAGCAATCACAATAACAATTAATTGCATAAGACTACCATGCATTAATACAGAATGAATAATGGCAGAATCATTATTAGCGTTTTCTATTTGCGACTGCTCTTGAAGCCTTACCCATACATTAGCAGAGAAAAATAAAAGGAAGAGCATCATAACCCACATAATTGTGGATTGCCCATAGCGATACTTACGGTCTTGCTTAAAGATGAGCCAATAATACAAAATGCCCAAAAGGCTCCACATTGCAAGCATAAAATAAGACTCTTTAACAAGTAAGTTTTCTGCAAATACATTTGGTATTAAAAGGAAGAAGAATACCAGAATGGCAAAAACAACTCCTAAAACCCCACAGATAGTAGCCTTTTTATTCTTTCCTGCAGTCTTAAATGTGCATATAGAAATGTAGGCATAAACTATAGACACTGAGAGAGTAGAAACATCTGAATTCCAACCAATTACAGCGCGTCCTAGAAACGGCATCGGTAGAGATATGAGCAGCACAAGAAGACTTGCCTTTACAGGAAGGCCATCTTTATTCACTTTGGAAAAGCTTTCTGGTAGTAAACCCGCACTTGCCATTACTCTAAGAACTCTAGCAACAGCGCGGTGGAAGCCTAATACGCTAGTAATTAGGGCAGAAAAGGCCGCTAGGGAAACTAAAACTAGCCCTAGTTTGCCCATTGCATGCTCTGCATTATAAAAAACAGGCATAGAAAGTCTACCTTTTAGCTTAGGAATGTCTTCTATATATTCAGACCAATTTGTATATGGTTCTGGGGCAGAAGCAGCGGCAGTTAAAACTAAAAGCATATAGACCATCATACCTGCAAAGATTGCAGCAGCGGCATAAGCAAATATCTTTTTTACAGGAAAGCGGATTTCTCCAACAGAATGTGTAACTGTTTCAAATCCTACAAAAAGCCATGGGGCTAATATTGCAACGTTTAATATCTGTATGCCCTTTGGTTCCCCAGTGGAAAAATGAGGAATAAATATTCCTTTATGATAGGAGTTTTTTATTACTCCCACAAAAAGAATAACTACAGAGGCTAAAAGGGCAACTGCAAAAACGGTACGCAATATGTCTGCAAGTTTTTTATAATATGTAGTTATTAAGCCAAAAAAGATTTCTATTAAAAGGCTAACTACAACTTCTCCAATATAAACATCATAGTCTGCTAGTACATAATGAAAGCCCCATTGCAAGATGTCACCAAAAATATAGCGGAACATTAAGGCAAAGGCTGTTGTATTTGCCCATAAAAGCGATATATATGCAAGTTCTAAAGACCATACAGCAAGGAAAGCGTGGTCTTCTCCCAAAATATGACGTGTAAACATATATGAACCGCCAGACTCTGGGAATTGTTGAACCATCCAAGAATAATTAGCGCAAATAACAAAACACACTATAGCAGCAATAGCGAGTCCTAGCACTGTGCCTAAGGGGCCTGCTTCTTGCAGGAAATTGGTGCCAGGCATAACAAAGGCTCCCCAGCCAATCACTCCGCCAAAGGCCATTGCCCATACAGATATGCCTGTAAGATATTGTTTGTGTCTAGGTTCAAAATTATTGTTGAAACTAAAAGATGAGTTCATACGCTAATTATAGCATAATAATTAATTATTTAAAACAATTATTGAATCTATTATACGAATATCTTCAAGGGAGTGCCCTTGCCCCCGTGTTTTTAGGGAAGTCCCTGTAAAACTGATTTTCGCCAAGAATATTCATTATCTTGATAGTCTACTGTTTATGGAAGAAATTATCATGGAGCAGACAAATACAAGCATGTCCATTGCTACTATAGTAGCTCCAACAGGGGTTCCCTTTAATATGGAAAGTATTATGCCAAAAAAGGCACATAAGACAGAAATAATTGTAGAGCAAATTGTAACGCTTCTAAAACTTTTGCATAGTCTCATTGCAGACATGGCAGGGAAGATTACTAGAGCAGATATAAGAAGAGAACCTACTAAATTCATGGCTAAAACTATAATAATTGCAATGATAATAGCTAAGATTAAATTATATAAGCGAGCATTAGTTCCAGACGCACGCGCAAAGGTTTCATCAAAGGTAACTGCAAAAAGTTTATTATATAAGAATATAAAAGCTGTTACTACAACCACAGAAAGCACTATGCTTAATATAACCTCTGCTGAAGAAAGGGTTAGTATGGATGTAGAACCAAATAAAGTGCTACAAACATCCCCTGCAAGATTTGCCGAAGGATTATAAATATTTAAAAGCAAATATCCTATTGCAAGTGCTCCAACAGAAAGCATAGCTATGGCAGCATCTCCGTTTATCTTTCTGTTTTGTCCTCCGCTTAAAAGCAATACAGCGCAAATAATCGTAACAGGTAGCACCAGTAACATTTCATCACTAAGACCTATTACAGCCGCTACTGCCATAGCCCCAAATGCTACATGAGAAAGCCCATCTCCTATATAAGAAAAACGTCTTAACACAAGGGTAACTCCTAGCAAAGAGGAACATAAGGCTATAAGTACACCAGTAATAAGCGCGTAACGAACAAAATCATACTGCATGTACTCTATTATAGTATTAATAGACTCCATTATGCAGTTACACCCCTTAACGAAAAACGCTTTGTAAGCATGCCATTTGCAAAGGCATCTCGCTCTCCCCAGAAGTGTTCTTTTCCTATATATAAAACATGGCGGGAATAATCTAAGGCCGCTTTTACATCATGGGTTACCATTATAATAGTCATTCCCTTTTTATTTAGATTTTGAATAATGGAATATAACTCTTCTGTTACAGAAGGGTCTAAGCCTGTAACAGGTTCATCTAACAAAAGAACATTGTCTGCTGCACACAAGGCACGCGCTAAAAGAACTCTTTGTTGCTGTCCACCAGAAAGTTCTCTATAACATCTCTTTTTTAGATTTGCTATTTCAAGCATTTTCATTGCCTGTAGAGCGCGTTCTTTATCTTTTTTGCTATAAAAAGGAATTAAGGGGAGACGATTTTGGCAACCAGAAAGAACGATTTCTTCTACAGTAGCAGGGAAATCTTTTTGCACAAGAGTTTGCTGAGGTAGGTAGCCAATGCCTGTGCGAGTAAAGCCCTGTCCTGCCGTAATAGTGCCGCTTAGTTGTTTTTGTAATCCTAGCAAAGTCTTTATAAGTGTAGACTTACCAGCACCATTTTCTCCAACTATACAAAGATAATCTCCTTCATACACAGAAAAATTTATTCCGTTAGCTACGACCTTATTTCCATAACCTAGTGTAATGTCTTTACACTCTAATACTTTGTTCATTTTACCCCTCAGAGTCTCGTGCAAAACTCGCCTACCCTTTAAAAATCCTTACTTACCAGCACATTTAGAACATGTACCATAGAAAACAGTACGAAAGGAATCTAGCATAAAACCATGTTCTTTCATCAAATGTTCTTGAATCTGTAAAAGTTCTTCACATTCCAAATGAATTAAGGTTCCACATTTGCTACATTTAAGATGAAAATGGGGAACATCTCTATGACAAGCGTCATTACCTAAATATTCAAAACAAGCAGCAGAAGTTTCATCTATTATATATTTATTTACAGTGCCGTTTGCTACAAGTTTTTCTAAATGGCGATATATAGTAGCAACCCCTATAGAAGAGTTTTTTGAAGCAAAATGTTCTCTAACATCTTCTACTGTAAAATGTTTACCTTTTATGCTTTCCAAATAAGACAAAAGCAAATCTTGCTGTTTTGTTTTATACGGAGCCTTTATGGATTCCATTTATACATCACCACCTAAATATAAAAATCATTTTCAAATTATATATATTCTTACATAAATGTCAAGTACAAGGAGTGCCCGCCATGGAAATCAATTTTACACTATACTCCCATAAAAAACAGCGAAAAGGAAACTGGAGGATTTAATCTGAGGATTATAAAATCGGGTGGTGTTACAGAAAGTATGCCAAAACTTTCAACCGTCATTTTGAGCAATAGGCGTTGCCAGCGAAAAATCTGCGAATCTCGCAGATTTCCGCTAAGATTCGATAGATTCTTCACTTCATTCAGAATGACTTGCTGAATATAGCATACATTTCGTAACACCTTCTAAAATCGAGGGCTAGCCCTCTACACGACACATTCGCAAGCCTTGCTACGAATGTGTGTGCTGTAATTATTTACATTTGCCACTTACTCAGGCAACACGAACAGAGTTTTTCTATATTCCATTAAAATGAGTATTTACCTTGTCTAAAACATAATCACGGAATTCTTCTAGCTTAAAGCTGCGCTGAGGAATCTGACTACTGAATCTAAAGCGACAAGTAACGCTTTTTTCTTCCTTCTCTTTTGCGCCAACTACAAGAATATAAGGAGTTTTGTGTTCAGAAGAAATGGTCTTTATCTTAGACTTCATATTGTCATCATCAGTGTAAGCATTCGCTCTTATGCCAGATGCCCTTAGGGAAGTAGACACCTTTTGTGCATAATCATTAAAGTCAGAAGAAACAGGAACTACGGCAACCTGTTCAAAGTGCAACCAAGCAGGGAAAGCACCTGCATAGTTTTCTATAAGTATGCCCATAAAACGCTCTAAAGACCCCAACACTGCACGGTGTAACATTACAGGGTGATGTTTTTTGTTATCGCGTCCTATATATTCTGCGTCTAAGCGTTCTGCACTAGGTAACTGGTAGTCTAGCTGAATTGTGCCACACTGCCACTGTCTACCAATAGCGTCTATAAGGGTAAATTCAAGTTTAGGCCCATAAAAGGCTCCTTCCTTAGGCTGGATTTCGTATTCCATGCCTGCGCTCTTACAAGCATCTCCTAATGCCTTTTCTGCATGCTGCCAAGTAGCTTCATCACCTACGTGGTCATCTGGCATAGTAGAAAGTTTTACAAGTAAGTTTTTATCAAAGCCAAAGTCTTTATACACATCAAGCAAAAGTCTACAGAACTTACTTACCTCTGCTTCTATTTGGTCTTCTGTACATATAATATGAGCATCGTCTTGAACAAAACCACGTACACGCATAATTCCATGCAAGGTACCACTAGGCTCGTTTCGCACACAGTGTCCAAACTCTGCAAGGCGTAAAGGAAGGTCTTTATAACTTCTTAAACGGCTCTTAAATATTTCTAGTGCTCCAGGACAGTTCATAGGCTTTACAGCAAATAGGCGTTTTTCACTTTCTGTAACAAACATATTCTGCTGATAATGCCCCCAGTGTCCACTGCGCTCCCATAGAGTGCGAGGCATAATAGCGGGCGTATTTACTTCCAAATATCCATCATCAGTAACCTTTTTGCGCATATAGTCTTGCAAGGTTACATACATAGACCAGCCGTTAGGATGCCAGAAAATCTGACCTGGGTCTTCTCCGTCTAAGTGGAATAAATCCATTTGTACGCCTAACTTTCTGTGGTCTCTCTTTTCTGCCTCTTCCATCATCTTTAGGTAGTCTTTTAAGTCATTAGGTTTAGCAAAGCACACTGCATAAATGCGAGTAAGCATTGTGCGGCTGGCATCTCCGCGCCAGTAAGCTCCTGCAACCTTTGTGAGCTTAAAGCTTTGTGCATTTATCTCTTTTGTAGAAGCAACATGAGGACCTCTACATAGGTCTGTGAATGTGTCTTGTGTATATGTAGTTATAACAGCATCTTGAGGAAGGTCATTTATTAGCTCAATTTTATATGGCTGCCCCACAAACAACTTTAAGGCTTCTTCTTTAGATACTTCTTTGCGAATAAAGTCATGAGGCTGCGAAAGTATGCGGCGCATTTCTTTTTCTATAGCAGGGAAATCATTTTCTGTTAATTTGTGGTCATCAGAAAATTCAAAATCATAATAAAAGCCATTATCTATGGCAGGTCCTATAGCAATTTTTGCATTAGGAAAGAGGGATAAGACAGCCTGTGCCATAACGTGTGCACAACTATGACGTATAGTCTGTAATTTTTCATCAACAGCCATATAGTTCACCTTAATTTTATATATTTTTTTAGCACCTGCATGACAGGTCTATTCTATACAATAGTATGTTTTAGCATAATATCTTTTAAAAAGTATTGCAATATGGGAATCTACCTATTCACATCGGTATGAGTGACGTATACACGTCAGTGTGTGCGACGTGTATACGTCGGTGGGGGTGACGTGTACACGTCGGTACGTTCCCCCTTGGTAGAATTCCTATGATATTTGTCAAGACCATGAGAGCCTGATTCCATAAAATTACGCTGTTAACGCTTCTGCCACTAATTGTGAAACAGTGGTGGAAGCCCTTTTTTCATACGATGTACCATTTTTCAATATTGTGTACATCAATTCTGCAAGCTTCCTTGCAGTTGCAACTATAGCAATCTTTTTTGACTTGCTTTGAACTTGCGTCATATAAAGGAATTTAGGCCTTTCGCTGAAAATTGTGGGTAAATATGGTAAAATC
>CAJOPO010000155.1 GCA_905236315.1 uncultured Treponema sp. | reverse complement strand
GTAAGTCGCTATAATAGCGCGACTTACAACATCGCATTTTCAAAGTTGCCTCTAAAAACTGAAGTTTTTAGAGGCTCCCTTAATTCAGACTGAACAATTTCTTTTACCTTTGAACAGGCTTGCTCTAAAGGAATGAGCATAGGACTTTCGTCTGCTGCTTTGCGCAATTTTATCTCTACATTAGGAAGATTTTTATCTCCCACAGTTATTCTTATAGGGAAGCCCATTAAATCCATATCGTTAAACTTTACACCAGGACGCTCATCCCTATCATCTAAAAGCACTTCAATCCCCGCTTTTGTAAGTTCATCATACAAAAGGTCACTTGCTTCTTTCATCTTATCCTTATATTTTATAGGAACTACCGCTACTTGATATGGAGCAACACTCATAGGCCAGATTATTCCATTATCATCATGAAAACATTCTATAATGCTTGCAAGCACCCTATCCACACCAATGCCGTAGCAGCCCATAGTAGGAATAGCAGATTTTCCATTTACATCAAGATAATTTACACCCATGCTCTCTGTATATTTTCTGCCCAACTTAAAGATGTGTCCTAATTCGTTTCCTCGTCTGCTATAGAACGTACCGCCACAGTTTGGACACTTATCACCAGGAACTACAGTGCGCACATCTGCATTAATCCATGCAGTATAATCTCTTGTAGGTTCAACATGCTTTATATGAAAGCCCTCTTTTCCAGAACCAGCTATAGCGTCATGCATATTATTTACACTTAAATCTTGCAATATAGGACATTGCACATTTATAGGCCCTACAAAACCATGAGGGGCAAGGGCTATCTTACGAACTTCTTCATCATCTGCAAGGCACACTTCACTAGCCTTTAATATGCCTGCAAGTTTTGCTTCATTTACTTCCAAGTCGCCTCTTATAAGAACACAAACATAAGAAAGTGGATAGAATTTTACATTTCCTTCTGTATTTTGCTTTAAGTTTTCGCAATGAGGAGCGTTAGAAAGGTCTAAAGTGCTATTTATAACACGATAGACAAGTGCCTTTATAAATAATTTAGAAGAACAATTAAAGAACTGTTCCATATCTGCAATGCTAAATACATTTGGAGTAGCTACTTCTTCTATAGCAAGTTCTGTTGGCGCAGTAGTGGTAGTATCATCTGCTTTACAAGAGGCTTTTTCTACATTTGCAGCATAGCCACAGTCTGGGCAGATAATAAGAGTATCATCTCCAATGTCGCTTTCTACCATAAACTCTTCGCTACCAGAGCCACCCATAGCACCAGTATCTGCCTTTACAGGAATAACTTTTAATCCCATACGAGCAAATATTTTAAGATACGCTTTTGCATAGGCCTGATATGTTTTATCTAGAGATTCATCATCTGTGTGTAGCGAATATCCGTCCATCATATTAAATTCGCGACCACGCATAACGCCATATCTAGGTCTAATCTCATCTCTATACTTTGTATTTATTTGATACATATTTATAGGAAGTTGCTTATAACTTGTAAGGCCAGCCCTTGTTATTGCAGTGTATGCCTCTTCTGCCGTAGGACTTACTACCATATCTTGCATTTGTCTATTTTGGGCTTTTAACATTTGAGGACCAAAGCTTTCCCACCTTCCGCTTTCTTTCCAAATATCTCCTGGAACTACAACAGAAGGCTTAAATTCTACAGCCCCACTTGCGTCTAATTCTTGTCTAATAATATTTTCTACTTTACGATAAGCTCGTAAGCCTAAAGGCATATATGTATAAAGACCGTTTCCTAGTTTTCTTATTAAATCTGCTCTCATCATAAGTCTATGACTTGCAATAACGGCTTCTGCTGGAGGTTCTCTCAGCGTTCTAAAAGGGAGTTGTGATGTTTTCATAAAGTGCATTATATAAAAAAGGACAATATTAGTAAACCTATATGAACACGGAAATCAGTTTCTATTTTCCGAGTGCAAGTATACCTAACTTTTGTAAGCCTTCGTAGACAAATTGTACAGAAAGCCCCGCAAGTATAAGCCCCACTATTTTTTCTAGCACAAAAAGACCTGTAGTACCCAAAATCTTTAGTAAGAGGGTGGCACTGCGAAGTACAAAATATTCTATTATAAGACCTGCTGATACAGCAAGAACTACCATTATAAATGTAGAAAGCGTAACATTTCCACTTGCAGTATATAGCAAAATTGTAGTTATCATGCCAGGACCTGCAATAAGAGGAAAGGCTAAGGGAAACACCGCTATCATAGTTGTTTCAGAAGGGTCTAAAGTAGACTGAGGAGAATGGCGAGCACGAGGCTTACTGTTAATCATATCTAAGGCTATGGTAAAGAAGATAATTCCCCCTGCCACATAAAAAGAGCCTGGTGCAATGCCAAAAAACTCTAGAATAAAATAACCACCTATGGCAAACACTAGCAATACAAGTCCAGAAATTAATATTGCTTCTTTTAGAATTCTAAGTTGGGTCTTACGTTCATAAGAACCCGCTACAGAAAGAAAAGGGGGAATATTTCCCACAGGGTCCATAAGGATTACAAATGTAAAGAGCATCTTAAAAAATTCAATAATATAAGTATTATCCATAGTCTTACTTTACTTTCATAACAAAAACGCCGTCCCACTTCTTTGGCGGAGGATCTTTTCTAAAGTGAGCAATTCGGTCTAAAAACACAACAGAAGGCATATCCATATATTTTTCATTGCATGAACGGAACATTTCTTCAGCCTTATCCCAATCTTGCTTACGATAAGCGGCAAGTCCTTCTTCAAACAAAGCCTTTATGTCAAATAGTTTTTCTACAGCGGCAGCCTTTGTTTGTAATATTTCATATATGCGCACAGGTTCAGTCTTTCCCTTTACTGCAATAAAGTCTAGCTCACGGCACACAAAGGTATCTTTTAATTTATTATATACAGCTTCTGTTATAATGGACTTAGAACCGTAAGCCTTATTAGCCCCTTCAAGACGAGAAGCTAAGTTTACAGTGTCACCAATAGATGTAAAGTCCATTCTGTTTCTTGCACCCACAGAGCCAAAAACAACCTTTCCTGTATTTATGCCTATGCCTATAGAAATATAGTCTGAACCATCTTCCATAGCTTTTTGCTGCTGGGCACGCATTGCAGTTCTAATTTCCATAGCCGCTTTACAAGCCTTATATTCCTTGTTAGCCCCTGCAAAGAATGCCATCATTTCGTCCCCAACAAACTTATCCACATCACCACCATTGTTTAAGATAATTTCTGTTTCTATGTCTAAGTAGTGGTTAAGTATTTCTACTACTTCTTTTGGTTCCTTACCCTCACACAAAGAAGTAAAACCGCGTATATCTGTAAACAAAAAGCATAATTCCCTAGTTGCAGTGGGTCTTCGTGTTGTTTTTTCAGCAGCTTGCAAGGTAGAAAAAGAAATATATGGAATAATTCCCCTAATGATATTTACCATATTATTTATTTCTTTAGAAAGAGCTTTTGTTTCATCATTAGTCTTTATTGTATCATTAAAAACGAGTTCCGAAGGTTCAATCTTAGCATTTCCATCAAGGATTTTTTCTAATATATCAGAAGTTTTTCTTACATTTGTCCTTAAATATAGTAAGGGGTTTGTAATAAAATCAGATATAAAAAGAGCCACTATGATTGCCATATATATAAACATAACAACCATTATGTAAACAAAGACCCTTACATGAAAGTAAGACCTCATAAGGATTTCTTCTCTATATGTTACTATAGAAAATCCAACTAACTTTGAGCCATTTTTCCTTGTAAAAGAAACAGGATAGATATATTTACAAAATTCATTATAATAAATGGGTTCTTTTTTATAAGTGCCGTTTTGAAACCTTGTAAAATATTCTATTGCTTTTTCCGCACTAATTGATTTTTCTGCCTCTGGAATTGTTTTTACTCTACCAACTGCCGTAGTATATGCAAAAACATTATAATCAGGCCATTCGCTTTCTGGATCTGAATCTTCTGTAAGGCTTACACTATCCCCTGTTTTGTTAAAATATATGTTACCTGTCTTTTCTGCAGTAATAATATCTATACGCTCAAAAGGAGATTCGGCATAACTATTTGCCTCTTCCTGCTGGGCAAAGTACACAGAGATTTTATCGTACTTTCCATCAGCGGAATCATAAATATTTGCAGTTTGCTCCGCTTGCGCTCTACCAACATCACTTACGGCTTCTATAAACATTGTTTTATAATTTCGCAAGATTAGTACCATAAATATTAATAAAATTACAGTAATAGAGAATATGCTTGTAAAAGTAAGTTTTGTTTTTATAGAGATTCCATGCTTTTCTTTGCTATTTTCCTGCATTTTTTTATATTCAGCAAACTGAGGGTTCATTGCCCTTAAGAAAAATATACCGAATATAGACATAAAAGCATGCGCTATAAATGTTATAGCAAACATAACATAGGCTTTCTTAGGTAGTGTATGAAACCATCTTGCACAGTTTGCAAATGTAATTATTCCAGTTACAGCGCAGAAAATATAAATGCTTAGGGTAACATATATAACTACATATAAGACTCTTTCTGTTTTACCATTTATAAATATAGAAATCAGAGAAAAGAGGGCTGTAAAGGGTAAAAGATATATTAAAAAATATATATAGTGTAATATAGTGCCTTGAATGGTTTGCCCTTGCGTAAACGGCAATACGTAAGGATATATTAATTTACCCTTACTTTCTAAATCTGTAAACGAAAGACTTTCCATTCCCATGGGGAAGACGAATAAAACTAC
Organism: uncultured Treponema sp.; assembly: GCA_905236315.1. Classification (GTDB taxonomy): domain Bacteria; phylum Spirochaetota; class Spirochaetia; order Treponematales; family Treponemataceae; genus Treponema_D. The sequence continues at coordinate 357 of CAJOPO010000155.1, read as the reverse complement.
CATTATGGCAGAAATTGCTACTCGTAGTGCAATGAGAGAGATTTTTTTTACAAGTTCTTTGTTTACTTTTATATGGGGTACTTTCTCTTTTATTTTATTTAGAAAGGAAAACTTTTGTAAAAAAAACTCTTTATTAAAATTAAATTTTATTTTATCCATATAAAATCCTAATTGTACTTTTGTTATATTTTATTCATTATACAACACTTATTGCCTTAGGACAATATTTGGGAAAAGAGTAAAACAGTCACTCTATTATGGGAACCTCGAAAAAACTCCCTTTCAGAAAGTTTTTCGAGGTTCCTGCGAGTTGCAAGTCGCTATAATAGCGCGACTTACAACATCGCATTTTCAAAG
>CAJOPO010000154.1 GCA_905236315.1 uncultured Treponema sp. | reverse complement strand
GGAAACGCTGTTTCTAATCCGCTAAAGCCAGGTGAGGCATTCTTTTTGTCCATCTCCGTATGAGGCGCATGGTCTGTTGCAATTACATCAGCAGTGCCATCTTTTAAGGCTTGTATAAGAGAAACACGGTCTGCTTCACTTCTAAGAGGCGGATTTACAATATGAAATATATTAGGTTCCTCATTGCCATTTTTTATGCCTAAGTGATGAGGAGTTACCTCGCAGGTTACATTAAGACCTGCGTTTTTTGCCTTACGCACGGCTTCTATGCTATGGGCTGTACTCACATGGCAAATGTGTAAATGGCAAGAAGCCTTTTTTGCAAGATTAATATTACGCTCGGTTGCAAAGTCTTCTGCCATAGCAAGTAAATCATTAGCACGCAAAAGTTCTTCCTTTGCAGAAGATAAATTATTTTCTTCTATATACTTAAGTGCTTTCTCTCTAAAAGGTTTTGCCCCAGCGGCTAAAAAAGGCTCTTCGCAATGACAACTTACGGTTAATCCTTTTTCTGCAGCCTTTTGCATAGCTTTTAGCATAACAAAACTATCTTGCACTTCATGCCCATCTTCTGATATAAAAGGAACATCTTTTGAATTAATAGAATCTAAATGGCTTATATATTTGCCATCAAAATCTTTTGTTATGCTTACGGCTTGCATTACATGAGCGTAGCCATACATACAAGCCTTGCTATTATTTATACGTGCAATATCAAGGCTAGACACTACAGGATTTGTATTTGGCATAAGAGCAAGAGTGGTAAAGCCACCGCGCGAAGCCGCCTTGCAACCACTTTCTATATCTTCTTTATGAGTAAGTCCTGGGTCTCTAAAGTGAGCATGCATATCTATAAAAGAAGGAAGCACTACACAGCCCTGTGCATTAAAAGAAGGCACTCCTTCTTCTAGCAAGGCATTTAGAGTTTCTTCTTCTACAAAGCCTGTAATTTTGCCCTGCTCTACAAACAAAGCTCCATTTTGAATATCTATGTTTTTATCTACAAGATGAGCATTATATATAAGCAGAGTATTATTTTGCATTATTCATCTCCTATATGTCCTGCAGTGCGCAAAGAATCGCAGTAAATGCAACGATACTGCTTTTTTTCTTTGTCTACAAGGCGGAACTCTTGAGACACATAATGTTCTGTAATTGTTATGCAGCGAGGGTTTTTACAGCGAATTACGTTTTCCACTTTTTCTGGAAGTTCCATTTTTATTTTTCGTGCAATCTGCCCATCTTGTATAACATTTACCGTTATGCTTGGGTCTATAAAGCCTAAAACACTGTAGTCTATATTTATTATGTTATCTATTTTTATCATATCCTTAGTGCCACTTTTTTGGGAAGAAGCATTTACTATAAGGGCTACTGTAAAAGAAGCCTTGTCTAAGCCTAGCCATTTAAACACCTTCCAGCCTAAGCCCGCTTGTATGTGGTCTATTACAAGACCGTTTTTTATTTCTGCTATGTTTATCATTATTCTATCCCTTAAATTACAATTATAGGCATCCTGTTATTTTGGCAATAAGAGCCATACGTGCATACATTCCGTATTTTACTTGCTTAAAGTAAGCAGCACGTGGGTCAGAGTCAACTTCTGGAGCAATCTCGTTTACACGTGGCAAGGGGTGCAAAACAATCATATCTGGACGAGCAAGTTTCATCTTTGCTTTATCCAGTATGTAGCTATCTTTTAAGCGGATATAGTCCTGCTCATTAAAGAAGCGTTCTTTTTGAACACGTGTCATATACAAAATGTCTAAATCACCAATAACGTCTTCTAGTCGTTCTGCTGTAACATATTCTACGCCTGCAGGTTCTAAAACAGACTTAACATAATATTCAGGGAGGGTAAGCTCTTGGGGGCTAATGAAAACAAACTTGTTTCTAGGATAGCGGCTCATTGCCTTTGCTAAAGAATGAACAGTGCGACCAAACTTTAAGTCGCCACAAAAGCCTATGGTGTGTCCTTCAAAACCACCTTGCAAAGCCCTAATTGTAACAAGGTCTGTAAGGGTTTGCGTTGGGTGATAGTGTCCGCCATCTCCTGCGTTTATTATGGGGCAATTACTAAACTCGCTTGCAAGCAAAGCCGCTCCTTCTTTTGGATTACGCATTGCAATTATATCCACATAGGAACTTACTACGCGGATTGTGTCTGCAAGGGTTTCTCCCTTTGTAGAAGATGTATAAGAAGCATCAGCAAATCCTTCTACCGCTCCCCCTAAATGCAGCATTGCCGCTTCAAAAGAAAGCCTTGTGCGTGTACTTGGCTCAAAAAAAAGTGTCGCAAGAATTTTCCCGCGACACACATCTTGAAAAGAAACAGGGTCTACTAAAATCTGCTCTGCTAAAGCGCAAATCTCGTTTATTTCGGCGACTGTTAAATCGCCAGGCTCTATAACATGCCTGCCTTTTAACATACAAAGCTCCTAGAAAATCTCTAAAAATGAACAAACTGCCTCTATAGAGGTTTAGGACTTTAGTCCTTTACATTTACTCCCAAAACTCGTTTCGGGGGTAAAAATATACCATAACAGTTATTTTCTAAATCACCGCTGTTATGATTGTATTAAGTATATAGAATATAAAAGCCTTTAGCAAGAGAAAAAAGAAAAACAAGCAAGGTGATATGGAGTTGCATTGCCGAACAACATCTCTTGCATTGCCGTGCGACATCCCTTGCATTGCCGTGCAGCACCTCTCGCATTGCCGTACAACATTTCTTGCATTACCGCAAGTCTCCTCTTGCATTGCCGTACGATTGGACGCGCATAAGAGGAAATATTGAAAAATCATACACGCTATGATATTTTTAAACTATGCAGGGAAAAGAAAATCTAGAAAATAAAATACAAGCTGCAAAAAAATATTTTAATACACAAATAGAAACAAAATATTTTTTTGATATTTTATTTGAAATGAATAGATATTTTGATAAGCAATTTGTTGTTTCGCTACATTCACAATTTAATAAAAAGATAAATCAAAATGAGCGAAATTTATTGCGAAAATACTACTATTATGGCATAAAGAATTATCTTTATTTAATAAATGTTGATTATTTTCCGCAATATGCAGCAACAGAGGCTGACAAAAGTCAAGTTCTTAACGCTTTTATAGAGCGTTGTAAAAATTATGATAGTTCAAAAATAGTAAATTCTATTATTGAACGTTATTCTCTTGTAAAAGAGAATAAAATTGCAGATAACTCTAAAAAGTGGCTTTCTTGGTTTGAGCAAAAAAGAAAAACAACTTCTGATTTTTCGCTTTTTATCTATGATTATGAGCAAGCAGATTTTGAACAAAGCAATTACAACATAAGCAATATTTTTAAGGTAATTGCAGATATTTACGACCACCTAGAAAATTACCGACATTTTATTTTTAAGTTGCACGGCAAATTATTCAATAACGAACACGAAGATGTAACATGGCAAGTTTTATACAAAATAGGCATTTATTGTGAAAACTTTATTCAATACAGAAAGCCTTTTTTACCTTTTAAAAAACAAAAATCAATAGATAAACTTACATCGTTTTTAGATGAGCGTTTTTTAGAAAATGACAATAACACTCTCGCTCAAGATTTTTTTAGTTCCATTTCTACAGGCTTTAAGTTTGAGGACTGCTTTGTAAGTGATAATCAAGACGATATTATTTTAATAATGAAAAAAATAAAACTTGACACTAGTGCTATTCCTTGCCCTGCTTGTATGACAACAATACAAAACGGTAATTCTTTTCCAGAACTTTTTTTAAGAAGTTATGAATGTAAAAATCCTGCATGTCCTGAACGAAGTAAATCAGGACGAGGGAAAAGATTTGATGAATTTGGTACATATCGCTATTTTAAGCTCGTTGAAAACGATAGCCAAAATCAAATTGATAATGATTTATATTCAAAATGGAGACGAGATATTTTCTCTCACAATGCAGACATTTACGAAATGCTTATACGCTATTATGCATGGAGTGGCGAAAGTATTTGTTGTTCAAAAAACTGTTCTATAAAAAACGCACACAATAGAAAAATCATAATATATCACTCTTTTGAAACTACTCAGTATAATACTAACTTTGAAGAGCTTCCCATAGTAGAATTGTTTTCAAAACTTTCTTTTCTATGCAAAAATACAAGAGGAACAAAGAAACTACAAAAAAATATAGAAATTTTAAATGAAAACTCTACAGAAAATCTACGGTTATTAAAAGCAGGACAAATAGGAAGCGCAATAACATCTCCCCCCTACTACAACGCCCGTGAATATTCAAAATGGCAAAATATGATTTTATATTTTGTTGATATGCTTATAAATGCAAAGGGTGTATACCAAATATTATGTAATGATGGTTATTATCTTTACAATATTGGAGATATTGTCGCTTCAGACAACATATACGTAGAATCAAATATGTCTAAAAAACGACTTATGCTAGGTTTTTATTCTTGCTTAATCTTTGAAAAAGCAGGTTTTAATCTATGTGGTAATATAATCTGGGATAAAGGAGAAGTGCAATCTAAGCGAAACTCCACAATGAACAGAAACTCAGGCTATGTAAAATGTATAAATTGCTACGAACATATTTTTGTATTTAGAAAAGGGAAAGAAAGTAAAATAGTAAGTAGCGTTCAACATATTACTCCTGTTATAAAAATAAATGCAAAAGGAGAAAACACTTATAAGCATACAGCTCCGTATCCAATGGAACTTGTTAACCTTATAACGCCTTTCGTTCTAAAAGATAAATATGTGCTAGACCCTTTTTTAGGTTCTGGAACAACATTAAAATGGTGCAAAAAAAATAATTTAAAAGGTGTCGGTTTTGAATTAAACAAAGAATACTTTGAGCTAGCAAGCAATAATATAGACTGCAATGCCACTAAAGATGGGCAACCAACTTTGTTTTAGGAGTTTTCTGTGAGTGATGATATTGAAGACAAAAAGAAACTTGTTATAGGTTTATATGGAGAAATGCGCTTAGCTATGGAATTGCATGACTTAGGCTGGCAAGTACATCGTGCATATATAGACGAAGGAATAGATTTTGTTGCTACGAAATATTACTGCCCTAAATGCAAGGCTTATGCAAATCAATGGATTAGGATTTCAAACTATAAGGGTAAAAATAAAAAATGTGTTACAAACTTGTGCGATAAATGCAAACAAACAAAACTTACTGTTATTTCTCGTTACCTTCAAGTAAAGACTTCAGAAGGAACACCTTCAGAAGAAAATAATGCTCGCGATTTTAGTTTTCATCCCAAACTTCGTTATGATATGGGTGATGAAATATTTTATATTTGGATTGCCATATTTGATAAGCCCAAAGAAAAACTTTGTCACTTTTATATTTTCAATACAAAAGATGTTGCCTTGTTTGACAACTTGATGTTAGATACTTATCAAATTACGGATAATCAAAAGACAACACTTACTATAAATGAAAACGGTGTTGTTTTAAATAGGGGTAGAATGTACGATTATGAGTGCTTTAATAAGAGATTTTATAATGACTTTAGTGCATTAGAGTTAGAATTAAAATGAGCAGGATTGGGAAGAATGTCAAAACTTTCGTTTAAAACCTATTGCATCGAAAATTACGCTGAATACAAAAATTTATAAATACACAGCTTTTAAAACATTTAGAAAGCGACTACGAGGATTTGCATGGCATGGGAAAGGAATTTTTGATGGACTATTTTGACCAGTGGTTTGGAGGGACATCTGATGGCTGACACACATCATCTTGCAAAAATAATTCTGATTCCTCAAGTTGCAGAGCTTTTGATGAAAAACAAGGGCTTATCAGAAGATGAAGCCTTGAGAGCAATTTACGAATCCCCGATTGCTCCTCTTTTAGAGGACGATTCGATGGGCTTGTACGGTCAGAGTGCGCTTTATGTTTATGGGTTAATTACAGATGAAAATGATGTCTAAAGTCAATCGTCAAAAGTAAAACACTTATGGGAGCCTCTAAAAACTTCAGTTTTTAGAGGCAACTTTGAAAATGCGATGTTGTAAGGCGCGCTATTATAGCGACTTACAACT
>CAJOPO010000153.1 GCA_905236315.1 uncultured Treponema sp. | reverse complement strand
GCGATTATGGACAGCGTTGACGCGGATTTTGGCGAGGAGTGGCTTTCGAACATCAAGAGCGCGCTGGGCGGAAAATCACCGGACTATCTCGTGGTTCAGCACATGGAAATGGATCACTCGGCAAATATCAGGCGATTTACCGAAACTTACCCGGATGCAAAAATCGTCTCTTCAAAAATGGCCTTCGTGATGATGAAAAGCTACTTCGGCTCGGACTTTGCAGAAAAACAGGTCGTCGTTGCAGAAGGAAGCAAGCTGGAGCTGGGAAAGCACACGCTCAATTTCATCGCCGCTCCCAATGTTCACTGGCCAGAAGTAATCATGACATACGATTCATACGACAAAGTGCTTTTCTCTGCTGACGGATTCGGAAAATTCGGTGCGAACGACTACGATGACCCCGAAGGCTGGGCTTGCGAGGCTCGCCGCTACTATTTCGGAATCGTGGGAAAATTCGGGGCAAATGTGCAGGCAGTCTTAAAGAAGGCCGCAAATCTTGAAATCAAAACAATTGCTTCCCTTCACGGCCCGGTTCTCGCTGGAGACGATGCAAAAGAAGCCCTCCGCCTCTACGATATTTGGTCAAGCTACGGCGTTGAAAGCGATGGAGTCTGCCTCCTTTACACTTCGGTTTACGGAAACACAAAGCGGGTGGCAGAAAGACTGGCCGAAATCCTCAAGGCAAAAGGCTGCCCAAAAGTTGCGATTTCCGACCTTGCCCGTGAAGACACCTACGAGTGCGTAGAAGATGCCTTCCGTTACGGAAAACTTGTCCTTGCCACCACCACCTACAACGGCGGCGTCTTCCCCACAATGCGGGAATTCATCGAGCATCTTACGGAGCGCAACTACCAGAACCGAAAAATCGCCTTCATCGAAAACGGCAGCTGGGCACCGATGGCAATCAAGGGCATGACAGCCATGTTCGAGCAGAGCAAAAACATAGCGATTTGCGAAAACAAAGTCACCGTGAAGATTGCGGAAAGCGCCGATACAGAAAGCCAGCTTGAAAAGCTCGCAGAAGAGATTTTGAAATAAGGAGAATCGAAAGATTCACTCCAAGGAGTTTTCTAAGTCTGTTTAGAAAATTCCTTATTTTTTAAAGTTTTCAAAGTACACTTAAAAAATCGGCGACATGGAAATAGACTTCGTGGGCTTTGAAGCTTTGTTATGTGTTATTTTTCCCATATGGTTATACTTTTACGTAAAGGAACTCTTCCAAATTTTTTCATTTGCTGACTGCTATTTCCTTTTTGTTGATGTAAAGTATATATTTTTTTTACTTTAAAACCAAACGATTCTGCTAAATCAGAGGAAATAAAATCCACTGGAATTACTTCCCCTGCATACCTTACATTATCATTTACAAAGGCAACTTGAGCACCTTCTTTACATACTCTGTATAATTCATAATAAATAAAGGCAAGTTCATCAAAATATCCCTTAATCATCCTTAATACGCCTTTATTGTTTACATCACCTCTATTCAGTCTCTGTTCAAGGGCATACTTTATTTCTGAAAGAACTAAATTTTCATCGACAATACTTATTACCTTATTGAAATCATCAATTCGATTAATTGATTCATAATAGTCTTTTAAATAATCGCGTTTTGATTTACTTTCAACTGTACATGATAATAAATCTTGACGTAATGAATTTATTTCTGACTCAGTTTTTCCTAGAAAAACTAACTCTAACGCATAAATTCGAGTGTAATCATATCGATTACAATATGGAGGAGATGTTATTACACCGTTTATACTATTTGCAGAAAGTAACGGCAATTGCTTCAAAGCACTATCTTGTACGAAAACTGTTTTTCCAGACTTTTCCGTGAATGACTTTTGCAACATATCAATATCTGATATATATATGTCAATTTCTGAAATAACTAATTCTGATACTGATGGTAATGTCCCTTTATCAAGTTTTACCTTTAATGGTTCCTTACCTTTTTCTTTTCTTTCCAAATTTGCTTTTATTGTTTTTTCTGATTTAACATCCCATCTAAGATATTGTCCATCTTTTGCAGTATAGCTTAATCGCTCTAAAGAGTTTGTTAGCGCAAGTATCCCAAGATTCTTTATGTTTGACGAAAAATTGGAATTAAGAATTGCATTCTTAAAAAAAGATAAATCCTGAGAAGTACACTTTGGATAAGCAGATTCTGTTATTCGTATTTCAGGAATTTCTTCTGTATATGATTCGGGTCGTTTCAATTCTTTTAGAAATTGTCTGAATGATTTTAATTCTTTCAAGTTATAGCTTAATACATAGCTCTTAGCATTTACTGCAATCTTTGACATAGGTAAAATATCGTAACCGATGCAATTTATATTTTTCGCATTACATGAAAATGCTGTAGTTCCAGAACCTAAGAAAGGATCTAAAATTGTATCGTTTGCCTTTATATCCATCTCAGACAATAATGTTTCTACTAAATCACAAGAAAAGCCTTCTTTATATTTTAACCATCTCGAAACAGAATCCTTTTTGCTTGCTTGATAGCTTACAGTTTTTCGAGAAAACTTATCTGTTACTTCTACAAGAGGAAAATATTTATCTTCGAGTTTTACTCTATTTCCTGTAGGACAATAATTGTCCGCAGAAAAATCAAAAACTTTCCACTTTGTCATATTGCACATTATATCTATGCCAAATAATGTAGGTTGATTGCTAGATTTCATTTGTAATAATCCAATTGCATAGTTCTACAAGTTGACCATCTTTTGTTAAATTCGCAGCATTTGTTAATGTTCCGGTTTTTAATTGAGAAAAAATTTCTTGTGCCATTTTTATTTCAATAGCTGCACCTATAAAGATAGTTTGAACAGGAATATTTACCTTATTAAAAGCCGTACGAATTCTTTCAAGAGCTGTATTACCAGTTTTCCAATGCTCATCAGCACCTGCTGGATCAATACCACCCTTTAATTCTCCAAATAATATTGATTTTTCTGGATGAGATAAAATATCGGAAAATTCTTCTGGGTTTGCTTTAAACAAACAAATATCAACATTATTACGAACTGTCGGAATATTTAAATTAAAAGTAAGAATTTTTGACTGTCCTTTATAAGTCCACGAAATTGCTTTTAAGGAATTTTCTATTTGGTAATCATCTTCTGGTTTTGATTTCCATTCCTTTTTATTATTTGCATCAATCCAAACATATTGGATATTCAAAATATTCATACAAGAAATTATTGTTCTAACCAATTTTTGTTGTGCCAACGCACCAACAACATTTCTCATTGAACCACCAAGGCTATCTCCACGAATAAGTAAATAACGATATACAGCCTCTTCAACAAAATTATTTCCAGCAGGTTTTAAGAATTTATCTATAAGCTCTTTTATAGCTTGTATTTTATCTTGTTCGGTAAAATAATTTAGAGCTTTATCAGATAAACCAGATGCGGTTAGTAATGGACTCCTTATTTCTTTTATATTTAATAAGTCTTCTGGGGAATTTGCTTTTGATGCAAAAACCTTAAAGGCTTTTGCATCTTCAATATATGGAGTTGAACGTCTATTCTTTTCCAAAGCAAATTGTATAAATCCAGCACGAGTTTCATCACGAGATGTAATTAAATCTTCAAATCTATCTATCTGTGTATTGTTTTCCATAATAGTACCAAAACAAATGTACTAAAATTTTCCTTTTTTTTCTATACTTATAGAACTTGAATTATGCGCCCCACTGGGGCGTCCGTATAACTAGCGTTTTTGTCGGTTTTGAAAAATTATGTTAGGTTTTGTTTATTCTTTAGTCCAATCTTCTACTTTTATCCAAGGAATACGGACAAATTCATCATAATTATTTGTAACAACTGTAAGATTTCTTGTCATCGCTTGTGCTGCAATTTGCATATCATAAGGACCGATTATTTTTCCTTCTTTTTCAAGATACGCTCGTATCAAACCATACGCTTCTGTGTCTTCTG
>CAJOPO010000152.1 GCA_905236315.1 uncultured Treponema sp. | reverse complement strand
ATTTTGTATATACCTGCTCTTACTTCTGTTGCTGTTGCAGGTATGATATTCGGTTTTATGTTTAGTGAACTAGACGGTTCTACTATGAACCAGTTGTTACACTTTTTTGGTATGCCTTCTATAAAGTGGCTTAAAATGAGGGCAACAGGTTGGTTCTGTATGATATTGCTTTGTTGCTGGAGATGGACAGGTGTTAATATGCTGTACTTCCTTTCAGGTTTGCAAGGTATAGACGATGCCTTATACGAGTCTGCCGATATTGACGGTGCTTCTAGATGGCAAAAGTTTACAAAGATTACATTACCACTTTTGAAGCCTACTTCAATCTATGTTTTGACTATAAGTATTTTTGCAGGTCTTTCAATGTTCTTGGAAAGCTATATGGTTTGGGGAGGAAACGGTTCTCCAAAGAATATAGGTCTTACTATTGTTGGTTATCTGTATAGACGTGGTGTAGAAAAAAATGATATGGGCTATGCTTGCGCTGTAGGTATGGTGCTTTTGATTATTGCCCTAGTTATAAATATTATACAGTTGGCTCTAAACGGTACATTTAAAAAGGAGAAATAATCATGGCTCAAGAAAAAAATGCTCCAAAATATCATAGCATGAAAGCACAAGCAACAGTCTTAACTTTCTTTTCTGTTGCTTTGTTTACAATAATGTCATTGCTTATTCTTTATCCGTTAGTAGCTGCCTTGTTGGCATCTTTTAGGCCTGGTCAGGAACTTGTTCGTTATGGTTTAAACTTTAATCCTGACCCACGCGGTCTTACTTTGGATAACTATATATACCTTTTTACACAAAAGGCTGTGAAAGAAGGTGAGTGGGTTAAAATACCTCATAGATATTTTATGTGGTATGCAAACAGTTTTAAAGTAACTATTTTGAGTGTTGCTTTGGGCTTGTTCTTCTGTTATGTTATAGCCTATGGCATATCAATGTACGACTTTAAACTAAGAAACGTTGTATTCTTTGTTATTATCGCTACAATGATGGTTCCTGGTATTATTCTTATGATGCCTATGTATCAAGAAATTATAAAGCTTCATCTTATAAATACTACGGCAGGTGTTATATTGCCGGGCATTTGTGGAGCTTCTACCATATTCTTCTTTAGGCAATTTATGCTAGGGCTTCCGCACGAGCTTTTGGATGCTGGACGTATAGATGGTGCTAACGAATACCGCATTTGTTTTACCATTATGATGCCTTTAACAAAACCTGCTTTTGCTGCTATGGGTATACTTTCTTCTATGGGTGCATGGAATGATATGTTGTGGCCTATGCTTGTATATCGTGATGCTGCTAAGTTTACACTTCCTATAGGCCTTAACACTCTTATGACCCCTTATGGTAATAACTACGACTTGCTTATTGCAGGGTCTTGTTTCTCTATAGTTCCTTTGCTTATTGTATTCTTTGCTTTCCAACGCTACTTTATAAGTGGTATGACAGCAGGTGCCGTAAAGGGTTAATTTTGTTTTACTGTTTTATAAGCAGGTTTCAAGGGATTCCTTTGGAACCTGCTTTTTTTTGACAATTTACTTCTAAGATTATATCTTTAATCCTTTAAGGTATGCTTTTTGGTCATTTGTGATTCTACGGCTTTCTATAGCTTTTTGGATAGTTTTATTATGCGTCCATTTTTCAAGACACCTTTGTTCAATCAAGGGGAGTGTAGAGTTATATTGTTTTGCAAGGGCTGTAGCAAAATACCATGCAATCATCATATTTACATAGTATTCTTGAGATTTTATACAAGAAACTTGCTCTAAAAACTGAACATCAAAATCTTCATCTAAAAAATGTTGCATTAACATTCCTATGGCAAAGCGCACTGTATAAGTGGCATTGCTTTGTGGATTTTGTTTTAGCCATTTTTGAATATGCGGAAGGAGTTTTTCATGATGTTTCTTAAAAACCTTAGGAAGTAGTTGGTCACACGTTGCCCAATTATCAATATAAGGCAAAAAGTTTTCTAAAAGAGTTATACATTTATCAAAATCCTTTTGCTCGCAGATAATAAATGAATGAAGTTGATTTAGTTCAAAATATTTATGCGGCACTTTATTAAGAAAATCATCTGCATCTTTTCTTTTATATATTCCTTTTGCCAAAGAGCGCAAAAGCGGGGTACGTACGCCTATTATATTTTCTTGTTTTATGTTTGGAATTAGTCCTGCCATAAAATTGCGATATTCTAAATCTTGCCAAGCAAAAAGTTGTTTTGTGATTTCTATTTCTGTCATATATACAGCAGACCTTATTTAAATATATTTTAGGGAACCTCGAAAAACTCCCTTTCAGAAAGTTTTTCGAGGTTCCTGCGAGTTGTAAGTCGCTATAATAGCGCGACTT
>CAJOPO010000151.1 GCA_905236315.1 uncultured Treponema sp. | reverse complement strand
TAAATTAAAATATTCTTTTATTTGTTTATCTGTTATATCTGAAGCAGACATTCCGCTCTGCAAAGACTTTTCCCACTCAACAATTTTTTCAACGGCTTTGTTTATGTTCCAGTTGGGCTTCCAGCCTAAGACAGCCTTGCTTTTTGAGCAATCAAGTTTTAGAAAGTTAGCTTCATGAGGGGCGTTGTTTTCGCTAACGTTTTTCCAGCTAGCGTTTTCTCCCCATAAAGAGCAGAACAATGTAGCCAATTCCCCTGTAGTAACACAGCTTTCGTCATTTGGTCCAAAGTTATATGAAGACGCTATTGATTTATCTTCATACTGCTTTTGTGCAAGCAAAAGATAGCCACTTAAACATTCCATTACGTGCTGATAGGGGCGAGTAGAATTAGGATTTCTTAAAATGATTTCTTCGTTGTTTTTTATAGCGCGTATGCAATCTGGAATAATTCTATCTTTTGCATAGTCCCCGCCACCTATTACGTTTCCGCTTCTAGCAGTGGATATGGCAGGAGATGATTCTGTATTAAAAAAGGAGTTTCTATAACTATAGGTTACAAGTTCGGAGCAGGATTTAGAATTAGAATATGGGTCATAGCCGCAGAGTTCTTCGTTTTCTCTGTAGCCCCAGTGCCATTCTTTATTTAAGTATACCTTATCAGTTGTAATATTTACAAAGCTCTTTATGCTCTCCCCTACCCTTACGGCTTCTAGGATATTTACGGTTCCCATAACATTTGTTTCGTAAGTGTAAACTGGGTCTTTATAAGAAAGGCGCACAATGGGCTGGGCTGCAAGATGGAAGACTATATCAGGATTTGCATTTGTTATTGCCTTTTTTAGCTCTTTTCCATTACGAATATCGTTAATTATAGAATGTATTTCTTTGGCAGTGTGAGTTTGCTCAAAAAGGGAAGCCTCTCCTTCTGGCTCTAGCGAATAGCCTGTTACATCTGAGCCTGCAAGCAATAAAATTCTTGATAACCAAGTTCCCTTAAAACCTGTGTGTCCTGTAATAAAAACCTTTTTTCCTTTATAAAACGATAAATCCATCTTATATTCCTACTTTGTTATAACAAGTGTTCCGTTTGCATCACATAACGGCACCTTGCATATTATTATTCCGCTCTCTTTTTCATAGTGGTCTATGGCTCTCTCTACGCCTAATAAATCACTGTTGTAATCGTGAACAAAGATATAGCCGCCTTTATTAAGACGAGGATAAAAATATTTTATTCCCTCGTAAATGGACTCTTCAAAATCCATATCAAGCGAAACAAAAGCAAAGTTATCTTCTAAGCCATTTAATGAACTAGGGAATAGTCCTTGCTTAATTACAATTTTATCCAAATAAGTCATTTTTTCTAATACTGCAGAAATGTTAGTTTGCTTATAGGCTTGAACAAATGACTCTGTGCAATTTCCCTTTTTCACTTCTTCTAACGCTTCTTGAGCATTAAAACCATCAAAAGTATCAAATAAATATAAAGTTCTATCTGCAAAGGCTGTATTAATATACTGGGCAAACTCACCCCTAAAAACACCCGCTTCTGCAACACTACCTAAAATATTGCGCTTACGTATTTCTTTTACACAAAGCTCAAAAGCCTTCATGCGCACATAGTCGGTTTGGAAGTACCCCCCCCCCGTGCGTTTGTATAGTTATTTGTAAAGCATAAGTCGCCGTATGCCTCTACACCGCGCACAACATGGTATCTGTTTTTTATAATGGAACTGTATTTATTGCCCACGACTTTAGAAACAAAGTCATAATTATTCACATCATTTAAAGTGCAGTTATCATATAAAAAGATAAACTTTGAAGTATCTATTCCCTCTTCCCTACACTGTTTTTGAATTTGTTCGCGCGCTTGCAAGGCAACTAAAACTGCGTCATAGTTTATATTTTTTAGTTCCTGTGGTCTAATAACGGCTTTTCCCATATATTCAGTTTTATTTACATCGTTATCTATAAAGGAATGAACATCATGAATGTCTATGTGTTTTCCTATAACCTTTCCTGCTAAACGCCCTGTTCCCCAAACTAATACTACCATATACTCTCCTTATCTTTTAAAGTGGTTCCAGATGTCCCATGGGGCATGCTCTGTTTCCCACATCTTGCACAAGTCCTCTTTATCTTTAAGCATATCCATTGGATGCCAAAAGCCATTGTGCTTATAAGCGTGAAGTTGCCCATCTTTTGCAATATTCTGCAAGGGGGCGCGCTCCCACATTATATCAACAGAGTCTTCTGGAATATAATCAAAGGCTTTGTTTTCACACACAAAAAAGCCCCCATTAATCCAGTTATCGCTAGGCTTTTCTTGGAACTGGCTTATTGTACCGTCTTCTTGTATTTCTAATGCACCAAAGCGGCCTTCAGGCTTTACAGCAGTGAGCGTTACTAATTTACCACTTTTAGCATGCTCTTCAACTAGCTTTTCTATATTCACATCGCTTACTCCATCTCCATAAGTAAGCATAAAAGGTTCTTTGCCGATATAGTTCTGAGCCTTTTTAATTCTGCCTGCGGTCATGGTATTTGGACCTGTGTAAAGCATGGTTACTTTCCATGGTTCACTGCGCATTTTATGGATTTGTACATCGTTATTAGATAAATCTATGGTCATATCGCTATAGCGGTTATAGTAATTAAGAAAATAATCCTTTATAACATGCCCCTTATAGCCTGTTAATATAACAAAATCATTGTAGCCGTAAAAACTATATATCTTCATTATAT
>CAJOPO010000150.1 GCA_905236315.1 uncultured Treponema sp. | reverse complement strand
TAAAATATTTACTTTCATAAAACCTTTGACAATTACAGAATTTGGAAGTATTCTTTTTATAAGAACTAAATTTACAATAATTCTAAGCAGACCTTAGGTTTGCCTATAATAATATATAGAGAGGAAAGCCATGAAGCAATTTGGCGGTGATGTGCTCTTTTTAGACAGGTCAGATATTAATACTGACGAGATTATTCCTGCAAAGTATTTAACTGAAAATACAAAGCAAGCTTTGCAGCCATATTTGTTGGAAGATTTAAAGTTAGAAGGCTTTAATCCCAAAACTGATATTGTTGGTAAAAAAGTCATAATTACACGAGAAAACTTTGGCTGTGGCTCAAGTAGAGAGCATGCTCCTTGGGCATTAGAAGTGAATGGAATATATTGTGTTATCGCAGTAAATTTTGCTCGCATATTCAGACAGAATATGTATAACTGTGGTTTGCTGGCTCTTGATATGAGCAAAAAAGATATAGATGATATGTTCCGCAATTTTGCAGATAAAGATACCCAATGCAAAATAGAACAAAAGGAAGATGGTACTTGGAAAGTAAAACTTATAGCAGGGTCTCGTTCTACAAGTTATCCTTTTAAGCTAGAAGGCTTTGAAAAGGCTCTTATAGAAAATGAAGGCTGGATAGGCTATGCCGATAAAAAATATTAAATATCTTATCTAGTAAAAATATAATGGATGAACCTTATAGCAAAATAACTGTATGTTTTGTGTTTTAAGGTTCGTTCATTTTAATTCAAGCAATCCTTTATCTAATGCATCTTCTAAAATTAAATCAACAATCTGTTCAGGAGTATTTTTAGCTGTATCTATCTTCAAATCTGCAAAAGAAAAATCATTATTATCTATTTGATACAACTTTTTATATCTTTTTGAATCTTCTCTATCTCTCATAGCGGTAAATTGCTTTATTTCTTCAATGCTTCCGCCTTCCCTATTAAAAATTCTTTCAGCTCTAATTTGCTCATCTGCTATTAAGTATACTTTTAAATCTGCTTCTTTTAACATCCATATAGCAAGTCTACTTCCTAAAACGCAACTTTCCTTACGAGCTAAGTCTATCTGCCTTGTATCTACAGCTATATCATAACTATCATCGTTTTTTGCATTTTCAATAACCTGTGCGAGTGTCAGTCCTTTTTCTGCTGCAAGTTGTCTAAAAGTAAAATTTATCAAAGTAATATTAAGTTTTTTTGCTAATAGTGTACTTACAGTTGTGTTGCCACAGCCACTTTTACCGCTTAGCGCAATGCGAAGTTCTTTTCCCTTTGGTATAACATAGTGCTTGTCTTCCATAACATAACCCTCCGCTACTCTATATTTTTACTTTGCTCACGAATGTTCTCTAGTGCGTCTTTAGCATTGACAACCATAGCACCAACTTCTGTAAACTGATTTTTGCTACCGATTGTATTAATTTCTCGATTTGCTTCTTGGCAAATAAAATCTAATCTCTTTCCTGGTGCAGGATTATTGTATATTTCGTTTCTCATGGCTTCTAAATGGCTATGCAAACGTATTATTTCTTCATTTATTGTATATTTAACAATCATAGCTGCCGTTTCTTGCAGTATACGGTTTTCATCTGCATGGTCTTCTAATAATTCTTTAAATTTATTAGTTATGATTTCTTTAAAACGTTTTTCTAATTCTGGTTGCCATTCTTTAAAAAAACTAGCACATTTATCTAATACATCTAGTTTTTCAAGTAAATCTTTTTTTAGATTTTCGCCTTCCCTTTCTCTATCATTTTTAAATTGCAATAAAACTTCATTAAAAACAATTTCTATTTTGCGCCAATAATCTTCTTCATCATATTCACGAGTAATATTTAAAACACCCTCTTGAGATATAATTAAACCTAAAGGAATATCAGTATTTCTCCCTATAGCTTTTGCTATAGAGACTATAGCATCCCTATATGCAAGTGCAGCATTTATATCAGCAGTAACTTTTGTTGCATGAATTGTATCTTTTACATGTATATTTACATCAACTTTACCACGCACAATGCAACAACTAATAGCCTTTCTAATTCTACTTTCTAATTGATTAAGATAAGGAGGAAGTCCTACATTTATATCCAAAAAACGGCTATTAACCGACTTTATTTCTACGCTTATTTGAGTATTATCTATAATAGTTTCTTTATAACCGTATCCGGTCATTGAATTCATATTAAAAGTCCTTATTTTTTAGCTTTTGCAATACCATCTGTCCAACCTTCCAGTTGTCCCCAGCTCCCATAGTAACTAAAAGATAGCCGTCAGGATATTCGTTACCGCTTGGCAAAGATAGAAGTTCCATAATTTTATCAGAAGCTTGCTCAAATTCTTCACAATAAAAAACATTAGAATGTTTTTTTAGGGTTTTTTCGGCAAGTATCTTTCCAGAAACTTTTATCTCTCCTTGAACTTCTCTTGCACTTGCATATATCTTATTTATGATAACACAGTCTGCACTGTCAAAACAAGAGGAAAATTCTTCAAGTAAGGCTGCTGTTCTACTATAAGTATGACTCATAAAGTCTACTATAATTTTATGTCCCTTATAAAACTCTCTAAATCCAGCGAGTGTACTCTTTATAGCTGTAGGATGATGACCATAATCATCAATTACTATTACTTCTTGTTTTTGAACTGTTTTAGCTTTGCCAACTACTTCTGAACGCCTTTTTCCACCTGTAAACTTTAACAAGCCTTCTTTTATTTTATCAGCATATAAAGAAATATTTTTTCCATCAGTCTTCAAAAGCTCACGGCACAAAGCTATAGCGGCAACAGCATTCCTTACATTATGATTTCCAGGAATACAAATTGCACATTCGCCTAAAGCATCCACTGTAAAATGATGAATTCCTTTTTCTACTATACCGAAAGAAAGCTTATAATCTCCCCAAGCATTTACACCATAAGGAACTAACTGAATATCAGGTCGTAGTTGCTTTGCTAAACCCGCAACTTCTATGGCTCCATCATCATCTGCACAATAAATAAGTTGTCCCTTGCTTGGCAAAAGACATACGTAATCCACAAAGGCTTTTCGTATATCAGCATAAGTTGGATAATAATCTTGATGGTCGCTTTCTACTGATGTAAGAATTATTTTATTTGGATGGAAAGACATAAAGTGTCTTTGATATTCACAAGTTTCTGCTACAAAATAATTAGTCTTATTTTTACGTAAGCGTTTAGAAGTCATGGTGCAAGTATTACCAAAAGAAGCAATAATAGAACCTGCAAGAACTTGAGATGGTAATTCAACTGCTTTTAATAAGGTACCTACCATACCAGTTGTAGTAGTTTTGCCATGAACTCCACATACACCACAACTATAAGCACTTGCACTTACCGCCCCTAATGCCTCTGTATATAGCATCATAGGTAACTTTCTTCGCTTAGCTTCAATTAAATCTGGATTTGTTAAAGGGGAATATGCACTTGAATAGATAACAAATTGAATATCATCTGTAATATTCTTTTCGCTAAAAGGCTTTGCTTGTAAGCCTAATTTTTCTAAAATAGCATCTGTATAAAAACGTTCAGATACATCGCTACCAGTAATGCACACTCCCCTTTTATACATTATCTCTACTAATGCAGCCATACCAGTGCCTTTTATCCCCACAAAATGTATATGCACACCGTTTAGTTCAGTAGGTAATGATACACTAATATTTTTATTTAAACTATTATTTATGCCAGATGCCTCTTCCATACCCTCTCTCCAGTTCCTTAACGCTGACCGGAAAGTTCAATATAAATCTGATCTGCCAAACCTAAATGAGAATTTTTGGTCAGTTGTTCAGCATAATTATCATACATCATATCTTCATACATATCACGAGCATAATCATTTTGGTCACCTAAAAAACTTGTATGATGAATTGTTTCTCGCATAGAAGAAACCATCATTTTTACCATATAGTTTTCCATCTCTTTGCTTTGTGCATATAATTCACTCGTTTTATCTATTACAATTTTCTTTCCATTTTCACCAGTAACACCTGCTGCAAGCCCTTCAGGAGCAGCATGTTTATCTGATTCTGATTTATAATAATCATAAAAGCCTTGCGTATAATCTCCATTTAAACGATGATTACGTGCAACTTGAGAAGAAGATAAACCTGTTCCCAAATTATAAGATTTATCTTTTTGATTCTGAGCATCTTTTACCATAGATAAAAAAGAAGCTGTTTCTGATTGTTTTATAGTCTGGGTAATATTCATTTTTCCGTCAGAAAGAGTTCCTGTAATATTAGAACCAGAAATACCACTTACAGCCATTTAATACCTCCTAATAAAAGTTAGCGTTTTAATCCAACGGCAGTTTGTAGCATAGTGTCACTAGTTTGTATAGCTTTACTATTAAATTCATAAGCTCTTTGTGCTACAATCATTTGAACCATTTCATTCACAACGCTTACATTGCTCATTTCCAAAAACTTATGTTTAGTAACGCCCATTCCATCTACTCCTGGTCTGCTTGCTATTGGCTCCCCAGAAGCGTTCGTTACTTTATACAAATTATCACCAGAGTTTTCAAGACCTACTGCATTTGGAAAACGATACAGTTCTAACTGTCCCACATCTATAGGGTCTAAATTACCATCTACTTTTACAGTAACACGTCCTAAATCAGAGATAGAGAGAGTTTCTATCTGAAATCCTTCTGGCAATATTATTTCAGGAACAACTCTAAGACCATTTGCTGTTACAAGTTGACCTGTAGAATCTACTTTAAATGAACCATCTCGTGTATATGCCCAGCTACCGTCATATTTTTGAACACGAAAGAAGCCATCTCCTACAATAGCAACATCAGTATCTACTCCTGTAGCCTGCAAAGAACCTTGAGTCATAATACGTTGTGTAGCCCCAACCTTTACACCTGTACCCATTTGAACCCCTACAGGTGTAACAGTATCTTCTGTAGCTGGAGTTCCTGCAACTTTTATATTCTGATAAAGTAAATCCTCGAATTCTGCTCTATGCTGCTTAAAACCTGTTGTATTTACATTAGAAAGATTATTTGAAATTGTATCAATATTCATCTGCTGCCCATTCATACCAGTTGCAGCAGTCCACAAGCTTCTTACCATTTGTTAATATCTCCTATTGATTCCTTTTAGCGATTTACCGTAGTAACTTTATTCCACAAGGTATCCATCATACTATCTTCCGTTTGTACGGTTTTTTGGTTAGCTTCATAAGCACGATTTACTTCTATCATTTCAACCATTTCGCGTACAACATTTACATTGCTAGCTTCGGTAAAGCCTTGTAAAACACGTGGGCGTTCTTTTCCTTCTGCAATATGATAATCACCAGAGATTTCATTCTTATTCCATAGAGAAGAGCCTTGCTTATCTAAGTATCGTTCGTTATCAAAACGAACAATTTTTAGACGGTCAATAACTTCATTTTCTTCTCTATTTATAATCATTCCATCTTCATTCACAAAAAACTTATCATCGGCAAGACTTATAGGACCATTTTCCCCCATAACCTGATAGCCTTCTTTAGTAAGTAATAAGCCCTCTTTGCCTAGATGAAAATTTCCATTACGAGTAAAACGCTCTCCATCTGGAGTATTTACAACAAAAAATCCTTTCTCACCAAGTGCTAAATCTGTACTTGTATCTGTAGATTTGAATGAGCCTTGAGAGAAGTCGGTGTATAATTCATTGATTTCTGCGCCTAAACCTATTTTTCCTATTATAGGCATTGCATCACAAGAACCAAAAGTTGTATTGTAGACACCATCAGCCTTTGTTCTGCGCAAAAGTAATTCACTGAATGTTTTGCTTACTGCTATATCTTTTTTAAATCCTGTCGTATCTACATTTGCAAGATTATTAGAAATAGTGTCTAGCCGTGTTTGTTGAACATTCATTCCACTTGCGCCAATATACCAACCTCTTATCATACTCACCTCAAATCTAAATTTTTAATGATATAAAGTATAACCTTACATAGGAATTTATCGGCAAGTAAATAAGTGGATTAAATATATTTTTGATTTGCTAAGACTATTCTGTTTCTATTCCAAAACTTTCGCAAGCTAAGCGTGCAGCTTCCTGTTCTGCTGATTTTTTATTATGACCTTTTGCAGGTCCATAAGTATCATCTTTTAAATGTACAGAAACCCAAAATGTCATATCATGCTCAGGACCTGTTTTATTAACAAGTTCATATTGAGGGCATATTTTATATTTTTTTTGATAAAATTCTTGAAGTATTGTTTTATAATCTTTATGTCCTTTATCTTGCTGCACTTTCCTTATTTCTGGAACAATCATCTTAAGTACAAAATCTTCTGCTGTTTTATAACCAGAATCTAAGTATAATGCTCCAACAACAGCTTCAAAAGCATCTGCTAAAATAGCTTTCTTTGTTCTGCCACCTGTGAGTTCTTCACCCCTTCCTAGAACTAGGTATTTATCTATATGCATTATATTTAAAGCTATAGGAGCTAACGATAGCTCGCTAACTACATTAGATTTTATGCGAGCAAGGTCTCCTTCTGGATTATCCATCATATCTTCATACAAAAACGCAGCAGCAGCAAGACCTAATACACTATCGCCTAAGAATTCAAGGCGTTCATTATTATAACGTTTATGCGCTTCATTTTCATTAGAATATGAACGATGATGAAAAGCTAAATCTAGAATTCCTAAATTATTAAATTTGATATTTAAATTTTTACAAAATTCCTTAAGAGCACTTTCTCTTTCTTTACTTAGTTTTCTTGTTTCGTATATCAAATCTCGCTTATTCATACCACATATCCATAAAACAA
The DNA here is from genome assembly GCA_905236315.1 of uncultured Treponema sp. GTDB lineage: Bacteria > Spirochaetota > Spirochaetia > Treponematales > Treponemataceae > Treponema_D. The sequence continues at coordinate 12,019 of CAJOPO010000150.1, read as the reverse complement.
AAAAGGCACAGTTCTAACTAAAACTGCGCCTTTTACTAAAGCAAACAAAAGAAACATTATTATTTATGAGCTTTTATATACTCATAAGCATCTTTTACAGTTTCAAACTTATTAGCTTCTTCATCTGGAATAGAAACACCAGTTTCTTCTTCTATTTGATAAATCATATCATAGGTATCCAAACTATCGGCACCTAAATCTCCACGGAAAGAAGCCTCTAAAGTTACCTTAGATGGATCAATTTCCAATTTGTCAGCAATAATACTCTGAACTTTTTCAAACAATTCGTCAGCTGCCATTGTTTTCTCCTAAAATTAGCCGTTTACTTCTGGTGTTATAACCTGTCGTCCATGATAGAAACCACATTTTGGACATACATGGTGCTGCAAAACAAGATTGCCACAGTTACCGCAAGCAACAAGATGTGGAGTTGCTAGACGCATATTAACACCGCGTCTTCTTTTTGTTACGGCTTTTGATGTTTTAGATCTAGGTACTGCCATAATATATAACCTCGCTATAAAATTGTAGTCATCTGTATAACGTTGCATATATTACTACAGATTTCTATTTCTTGTCAATAATTATATATGCAAATTCATTTTATTGTCAAGAGTAAATACCCATAGCGACAAGGAAATCAGTCTTCAAGGGGGTGCCCTTGAGCCCCGTGTTTTTGGAGGGGAGAAAAACCTCTACTCAGAAGCGGGTTTTTCTCCCCTCCAAGCCCCCAAACTGCTTCCACTTGGGCGCAGTTTGTCCAGCACTTCTTAGGGGCTTAGCCCCTAAGAATACTAGCTTTACTTAGAAAAACCTACAGGATTTTTAGATTTATGTTAGTTTTCAAATGCTTTTTCCAAATTGAAAATAACCGTACCCACAGCAATGGATAATGCACCATACACTGACGTATACACGTACCACATACCGACGTGTATAGGTACCACCCACCGACGTGTATACGTACCCCTCATTGACTTGTATTAAGTTTAATCTTGATTGTACTTTGCTTTTATCGCCATTTCTACAATGGGTGGAACCATAGCACTAATATCTCCACCATAGCGAGCTAGTTCTTTTATACTACTTGAGCGAATTAAAAAATATCTTTGTTCTGTTGGTACAAATAAGGTTTCTACCTCTTGATTTAATGAACGATTGATAAGAGAAAGGTCAAATTCATAAGAGAAGTCATTAATATTTCGTATTCCTCGCAAAAGAACTTTTGCACCAACCTTTTTACAATAATCACTTATGAGAGTGTTACATATATGTACGCTTACATTTTTATAACCTTCCGTTAGTTTCTGAAGCATAGCAAATCTTTCAGAAGAAGAAAAAAGGTATTGCTTATCTGGATTAACAGCGATTACTACATCTATTTTATCAAAAAGTCTGCAACTTCTTTCTATTATATTCAAGTGTCCAAAAGTTGGTGGGTCAAAAGACCCTGGAAAAACAGCAGTTGTCATAATAATAAAGTTTATCATTTGCTTATAAAAATGAAAAGTCAAAATAGGCTAGTTTTTGCATTTCCCTTGACAAATAATCTGCTCAAATTTATATTTAAGATTATGAATAAATTTTTCGTGCCAGGACTGTGTTCAATTATATTTATATTCTCATTTACAGGGTGTACAAGTAGTTGTTCCTCTAATTCTGCACATAATGATTATTATTATGACGATTATTACTACGACTATTATGATTATTATAACACAGATAATGATAATACAAAAAAAGAGTCCCCTACACAAAAAGAAGAAACAACTCAAAAAGAAGATTTAAATAAGACGGATGAACCTGTTGTTGATACTCCTAAAGAGGAAATTACAGAAGTAAAGGTAGAAGAGCCAAAAGAAGAACCCAAAGTTGAAGAAAAGGAAGAACCTATTGAAGTAAAAGAAGAAGAACCTATAAAGGAAGAAGTTGTAAAGGAGGAAGAACCTGCAATAGTAGAAGTAGAAGAACCTGTAAAAGAGGAAGAGCCTATTGTTGATTTTTCAAAAACTCCAGTGAGCATTGTATCTGTTCAAGAGCCAAAGCGTCCTTCTGCTAAAGAAATGACACTTCCTGAACCAAAACCTCAAGAACCAGTTCCCGTTACTCCAAAGGAAGAACCTAAAGAAGAGCCAAAAAAGGAAGAAGTAAAAATTGAGGAACCTAAAGAAGAACCCAAAATAGCAGAAGTGATTCCAGAACCTGTAGTTGAACCAGAAAAAACAGAAGAAGATAAAGAGTATGAACGTTCTGTTGCTAATATGGACTCTACGGTTTCTAAAGAAGAGTTTGCAGAAGATAAAGCTATTATCCTAGAAATAATTGAAGAACTTGATAGTGTTATGCGTTATGCTAACTATAAAAAATGGATTACCTATGTAGATGATGAAAGTATAAGGTATTGGTCAAAGAAACAGAATTTGCAAAAGGCATCTAGTAGGTTACCTGGAAACGGCATTATAAGACTAAATACTCTTGAAGATTATTTTAAATATGTCTTTATTCCTGCAAGAAAAGGACGTGCCGTAGATGAAATTCGTTATGAAACACCTACATCTGTAAAGGTTGTACAGGTTAATGGAAATATGGATATTATTTACTATAGTTTTTATAAAATAAATAATGAATGGAAAATTCATTTACCGCCATTGAATGATTGATTTTTTAATTATTGTGTTTTATAATGTAGATATAAATACTTTAAAACTTTAGTTTTAAGGGTTTCCTATTAATATTAAAATCAGGAGGAACTGATAAAAATGAAATTAAGTAAAATTCTTGCCGTTGGCACATCCCTTATTCTTGTTTCAGGAATGGCTTTTGCACAGAGGAGTCAAGAAACAGTAGAAGGTCAATACATGCAGAATGCAGAGGATGTAATTGTTACAGAACTTACAGCCTCTCCAGATTATGATAACAAATTGCTTGCTTTACAATATATTGAAAATGCCATTAATTCAGGAAGAACATCAGATGATATGGTAACTTCTCTTCGTAGTCTAGCAGGTGAAGGTATAACAACAAAGTCTCGCACAAATGGTCGCATTATGAATAACTATCCTGATGTGAGAAAAAAAGCTTGTGAGTTATTAGGACAGGTTCCAACAGAAGAATCAAAAAATACACTATTACAAATTGCTACCGAAGACGTAGAGCCTATGGTTGTTTCTGCAGCTGTTCGTTCCTTAGGAGATATTGGAATAAATGATAATGATGAAGTTGTAAATACAATTACATTTATTCAGCGTAGATATGCAGCTCTAAACCCAACAAGTTCACTAGCGTTGGAAATTCTCTTCGCTTATGAGAAATTAGCTCCAAGTGTAGAAAATAAACAACCTATGATTGAATCCATTGGTGCTATTGCTGCAAATTATCGCTATACACGTTCTGTAAGAACTTATGCACTAAATCTTTTAGACCAAATTCAATCAGGAGACTCTTCAGATAATTCAGATTCAGAAGAATAAACTTTTACTAAGTTTACTTTATAAAATAAAAACCCGTTGGAAGACGGGTTTTTATATGAAAGATTTATATTGAAAGGTAGAATATCTTGAGAGATACGGGATTTGAACCCACAGTCTTTGGCTCCGGAGGCCAACGCTCTATCCAGTTGAGCTAATCTCCCTAGTTAAGGGCTAGAATATATGTAAAAGTATAAATTGTCAAGAGATAGGTCTATTCAAGTAATTTTATGAAGTGTTAAATGATGAATTAGACATAATTAGTTTTTCTTAAGATTTTACAAATTAATGATTTAATGCGGAGGGGGTATGTATCCCATAATATTAGCTTCTACATCTCCGAGAAGACAGGATATTTTAAAATCAATGAATATCCCATTTGTCGTTCATCCTGCAGGGATAGATGAAACTTGTCCTGCTGATATGGATTTACACAATTTACCTCTTTATCTTGCACAACAAAAGGTGCAAGCCGTTTTAGATTCTATGCAGCCAGATCAAGAAGTTAGGTGGATTTTGGGTGCAGACACTGTTGTTATTTTTGACAAAAAATTATATGGGAAGCCATCTTCGCAAGAAGAAGCTGCCGAGTTTTTAAGAACATTTCAAGGTAATACGCAAGAAGTTATTACAGGAATGGCTTTGTATAATGGTAGTAAAAAAGAAACTACTACAAAACTCTGTAAATGTAAGGTAACATTTGCTACTATGTCTGAAGAAGAAATCCAATGGTATATTGATACAGGAGAATGGCATGGTGTTGCAGGTGGATATCGTATACAAGGATTAGGTTCTTGTTTTATAAAAAATATTCAAGGGTCAGAAACTGGCGTTATGGGCTTGCCTATTTTTGATTTATATGATATGCTAAAAAAACAAGGTTATTCCATAATAGAATAGTCTTGCCGGATTATGTGTAAATGGTTAATTTATCCATAATCTGTAAATCTTCCGGGTTGTATTATTACAATTACGAGAAATAAGGTTAGGTGGAAAATACTAAGTTATGTATTTTCTGGTGAAGGAGTAAATCATGGCAGTTGTAACCATGAAAAGTCTTTTAGAGTCAGGTGTTCATTTCGGACACCAAGTAAAACGCTGGGATCCCCGCATGAAAAAGTATATTTTTGCAGAGCGCAATGGGATTCATATCATCGATTTGCAGAAGACAATATCTGCAATAAAAGATAGCTACGAAGAAATACGTAAAGTTGCCTCTGCAGGCAAATCAGTTCTTTTCGTAGGTACCAAAAAACAAGCTCAACAAGCTATACAAAAAGAAGCCGAGCGTTGTGGTATGTTCTATGTAAATAATCGCTGGCTTGGTGGTACATTAACAAATTTTTCTACTATAAAGAAGTCTCTTCTACGTCTAAAGAAAATCGAAAAGATGGAGATTGACGGAACATTTGAAAATCTTACCAAAAAGGAAGTTGCAAATCTATTAAAAGAAAAAGAAAAGTTGCAAAAGAATTATGGTGGCATAAAAGAAATGAAAGAGCTACCTGGTGCAATTTTTATTATTGATACTCATAAAGAACAAATAGCAGTAGCAGAAGCTCGCCGTATGGGAATTCCTATTATTGCTATTGTAGATACTAACTGTAATCCAGAAGGCATAGACTATCCTATTCCAGGCAATGATGATGCTATTCGCGCCATTAGTTTATTTACTTCTATTATTGCAAATGCAGTTCTCGAAGCAGATAATGACCAAGGATTGAAGATAATCGAAACCTTAGGTGATGAAGATGAGATTTCTACAGATGCTTCTACAAAGAAAGAAGATGAAGAAATAGTAGACTACTCTAACTACACTCCTACAGAACCAAAAGAAGAAGACGTAGAAGCTGATAGAGAAGACGATTTAATTGACGAAGATAAGGTTTATTCTAAGTAGGAGCATAAAATGGCTATTACAGCTGCACAAGTAAAAGAGTTGCGCGAACAAACGGGCGCAGGAATGATGGACTGCAAGAAAGCTCTTGTAGATACAAACGGTGACTTTGAAGCTGCTGCTAAACTTTTAAAAGAGAAAGGACTAGCAGCTGTTGCAAAACGTGCAGAACGAGCAACAAGCGAAGGTCGTATCTTTATAAAGCAAGTAGGAAACAAGGTTGCTATAGTAGAATTAGTTTGTGAAACAGACTTTGTAGCAAATAATGCAGAGTTCATAGCTTGCGGAGAGAAAATTCTTGATGAGATTTTTGCAAAGGGATATACACAAATAGAGAAAGAATTATCTGATGTACTATTAGACTTTGCTACTCGTACACGTGAGAATATGTCTTTAAATAAAGTAAAGGTTCTCGAAGTACCTGAAAATTCAGTTGCGGGCATTTATATACACTCAGACTTTAAGACTGCTGCAGTAACTATTGTTAGCGGTTCAACAGATGATAAAGTAAAAGAATTTGCTCGTGATTGTTGTATGCACTTAGCAGCCTTTACCCCCTCTTATATAAAGCAGTCAGATGTTCCTCAGTCTTATATTGATGAGCAAAAAGAGATTTTTAAGGTTCAGATGGATAATGATGAGAAAGTAAAGTCTAAACCTGAAAATGTAAAGGAAGGCATATTAAACGGAAAGATTAAGAAGCATTTAGCAGAAATTTGCTTTGTAGATCAGATGTTTGTAAAAGATGACAAAAAGACTGTTAGCGCAAAACTTGCAGAAGTTGCTAAAGAAGTAAATGCAGATTTGTCTTTTGGTCAAATTGAACTTCTCGTATTAGGAAAATAAGATAAAATATTTTTTTTGAGAGCACTGAAAAATATTTTATGTTAATCAGTGCTTTTCTAAGTTTTTACTAGCAATATTAATATTGCTAGTAAATATTTTATAAAGAATTTTAGTGCTTAATTTGGGAGATTTTATGGCTAGTGATAATGAAAGTCGCATGGAAAAAACAGTAAATGCGCTTAAAGAAGAGTATAATAGTATTCGTACAGGAAGAGCAAGTGCTTCAATTTTTGACAAAGTGCGCGTTGATTATTACGGAACACCTACTCCATTAAATCAAGTTGGTACAATATCTATACCAGAAGCTAGAACGGTTGTAATATCTCCTTTTGATAAGTCTTCGATTTCTGCTATAGAAAAATCTATTCAGAAAGCTGAATTGGGATTAAATCCAAGCAATGATGGAAAGGTAATAAGAATTGCAATTCCTCCACTAACAGCAGAACGCAGAAAAGAACTAGTAAAACAGGCAAAATCTACAGCAGAAAACTATCGTACAACGATACGCAATATTCGTAGGGATGGCAATGATAGCCTAAAAAAACAGCAAAAAGCAGGTGATTTAACAGAAGACCAATTAAAAACTGAAACTGATAAGTTGCAGAAATTAACCGATAAGTATATAGAAGAAATAAACAAAATATACGAAACAAAAGAAAAAGAAATAATGGATTAGTTTGTGAGTAAAGCATCAGATATAATTGCCCCTACGCTACCTATTCATATTGGTATAATAATGGATGGGAATGGTCGCTGGGCGCAAAGTCGTAATCAAGTTCGCACAGCAGGTCATGAAGAAGGACTAAAAAGGGCTAAAGAAATAGCAAAAGTAGCTTCTGACATGGGAATAAAATATCTGACACTCTACGCTTTCTCAACAGAAAATTGGAAAAGAACAAAACAAGAAGTTGGCTTCTTGATGAATCTTATACATACGCATCTAAAACAGGAATTAGACTTTTATAGAGAAAATCAAATAAGAGTTCGTTTATTAGGTGACAAGACAGGTCTTACAAAAGAAATCCAAAACGATATTAACGAAGCAGAATTTGACACAAAAAATTTTACAGGTCTTACAGTTTGTCTTGCTATTAACTATGGTGGTAGAGATGAAATTGTTAGAAGTGTAAAAAATATAATTTCTGAAAAAGTAGAAGAAAAATTTATTACAGAGGATATTATTTCTAAGCACTTTGATATTCCAGAACTTCCAAATGCAGATATGATTATACGCACAGGTGGAGAAAAAAGGTTAAGTAATTTTTTAATGTGGCATTCTGCTTATGCAGAATTATTTTTTTCTGATACACTATGGCCTGATTATTATGCAGAAGAGTTTATAAATACTGTTGAGGAATATAAAAAAAGGTCAAGACGTTTTGGAGCAGTAACCACATGAGTATAAAGAAAATACTACCAAGACTTTTTATTTTTTTTATAGGTTTACCTCTTGTACTTTTAATTGTTTTTTTGGATTTTTATAATCATCTTCCCTTACATTTATTAATTCTTTTTATAAGTGCCTGTGCTTCTAGCGAAATGTACAATATGATGGCGGTAAAAAGCCCATTATTAAATAAGAAATTTATCATACTTTGTTCACTTTTTATTCCATTTGTAACAGCTCTACAAAGCATTTTACCTTCCTTTTTTGATTTTTCCTTAACATTTTTAAATCATGAAGTATCAACTTATGCTTTAATTGCGTCTTTTTTAGCAGTCCTCTCTGTAGAAGTCTTTACAGCAAAAGATTTTAATTTCTCTAATAATAGAATGGGAATGTCATTTTTTGTCATTGTCTATTCTGGTTATTTAATAACATTTATATCTAGAATGATAGCTTATACCAAAGATGGTCAAAATATATCCACAGAGGTAATCAGTACATTTTTATTAATGGTATTCCTTTGTGACAGTTTTGCATGGCTATTTGGTGTTCTTTTTGGTAAAAATAATAAGGGCTTTATAAAAGCAAGCCCCAATAAAAGTATTGCAGGTTTTATTGGAGGTTTTATTGGCTCCATAGTTGCAGCTGTTGTGGCAAACTTTTTGTGGACAAATGTATTTGAAGGTCATATCATAAAAATTATAATAGTAGGAATTATAACAGCATTCTCTTCGATTGTAGGAGATTTAGCTGAGTCTATATTTAAACGCTGTTCTGGCTGTAAAGATAGTGGAAAAGTTATTCCAGGTCGCGGGGGTGCTTTAGATTCAATAGATTCTATCCTTATGGCAGCCCCAATATATAGCCTTTTGATAAATGCTTTATATGGTCCCTTTATTTAATAATTTTCACTTTGCAATTAAGGTATACATTTTATGGAAAATCTAAAAAATATAAAAAAAAGAATACTCGTTTTAGGGTGTACAGGCTCAATAGGAACTCAGACATTAGATATTGCCCGAAATATGAGAGAAAAGTTTGAGATATGTGGTTTAAGTGCAAATAAAAAAAAAGAAGAATTACATAATCTATGCAAAGAATTTAATTGTAAAGGTACCCTCTTTACAGAAGATGGCTTTGAGGGAATTGAATCTATTATAAAAAGTACAAATGCTGATATTGTTGTAAATGGCATTGCAGGAGCAGCAGGCTTACGACCTTCCGTTGAAGTTTTAAAAAATGGAATTGATTTAGCACTAGCAAATAAAGAAACTGTTGTTATGGGATGGGATTTAGTTTCTTCCATTGCAAAAGAAAATAATGCAAAAATAATTCCAGTAGATAGTGAACATAGTGCTGTTTTTCAGTTAATAAATCAAGCAAAAAAAAATAATGTGAGTGAAATTATAATTACGGCAAGTGGAGGTCCTTTTAGAACATGGACAAGGGAACAAATGCAAAATGTAACTGTTGAACAAGCATTAGCACACCCTACATGGAATATGGGACCTAAAATAACTATAGACAGTGCAAGCATGGCTAATAAAGGACTTGAAGTTATAGAAGCCTGTAGGCTTTTTAATATGAGTGCCGATAGCGTAAAAGTTTTAGTTCATCCACAAAGTATTGTCCATAGTTTGATACGTACAAATGACGGTGTTTTATACGCACAATTAAGTAATCCTGATATGAGACACCCTATTCTAAATGCACTTTTATGGCCAGAAAATAGTAAAAATTATTTAGAACTATTTGATTTATCAAATCATGAATTAACTTTCTATCCTCCCCGCATGGATGATTTTCCGTTACTAGCTATGGCATATAAATGTGCTGCTCAAGGAAAATCTAGTACAATAGCATTTAATGCTGCTAATGAAGTCGCAGTACAGGCGTTTTTAGATAAAAAATGTACTTTTACACAAATTGCGCAAATAGTAGACTATGTAATAAAAAATGATTGGAATTCAGAAGCTAATACTTTAGATAATATATTACAAGCTGATAGTAATGCTAGAAAATTAGCAACCAAAGCTCTCTCTAAAATACAGGGAGGCTCCTAATTGACAATTATATGGGGTATTCTTGGTTTAGGCTTTTTAGTTTTTTTTCATGAATTAGGACATTTTATAATGGCCAGGCTTTGCGGTGTAACAGTAGAAACATTTTCTATTGGTATGGGACCTGTATTGCTTCACCATACATGGAAAGGCACTGATTATCGTTTATCTTTAATTCCACTAGGTGGTTATTGTGGAATGAAAGGTGAAAATGAATATAAAAAAGCCTTAGAAGAAAACTTAAGTGAAATATCAGGCGATAGCACTTCTTTTTATGGGGTACATCCTTTTAAAAGACTTTTAATTGCATTTGCAGGACCATTTTTTAATTTTTTCTTTGCTTTTATTGCTTTTTTTGTTATAGCAATATTAGGTTATACATATTACAGTTCAGGAACTACAATAAACTTAACAAGTGATATAGAAGAATATAAAGATATTCCCTCTCCTGCAAAGGATGCAGGCATTTTAAGTGGTGATAAAATTATTGCTATAAATAATAAAACCGTAGAAGATTTTAGCGATATTGCTATGTTTATAGGAACCCATCCAGATGAAGATATAACAATAAAAATACAACGTGAGGAAAAAATAATTGACATTATAGCGCATACCCTTCTTGATAAAGAAACAGGAGCTGGAAAACTTGGAATAGTAGCTATGAAAGATTCATCTACAGAAAGGCATTATGGTCCATATAGTTTTTTTCCAGCACTAAAAGAAGGCTTAATACAATCATGCAATATGTTAAACGTTACAGTAAAGGGTATTACTACACTTTTTAAGGGTGTTGACGTAACAAAAGCAATTTCTGGACCAGCTAGAATAACTACAATGCTAGGAGATACTGTTCAAGAAGGATTCAATCAGAATGTAAAAACTGGCATAATAGGTACACTTGAATTCCTTGCATTAATAAGCATTTCACTTTTTTTAACAAATCTATTGCCCATTCCCATTTTAGATGGCGGATTAATACTTTTTGCACTTATAGAATGTATTATTCGTAAAAAAATACATCCGAAGATACTATATTATATACAATTTATGGGTATAGCTTTTATAGGAACTATTTTTATATTAGCAGTGATTGGCGATTTAAGATATTTTATTGGAAAGTTCTAATTTTTATAAATATTTGTACTTTTAAGGGAATATCTTCCTTCCACTAAGTTTAATATTGTACTTGTTGCCTTTATAAAAAGGAGTATGTAATATGAAAAAAATGTATAACAATAAGCGTATTGCTTTTTTAACAATATTTATGATATTCACAGTTTGCTTGTCTGTAAATGCCCAACAAGCAAGGATTTCCAAGCAACCTCATACTGGAGCTATTTTTTCAATGCTACCTATAGATAAAAACAGTTTTTTTTCAGCAGGGGCAGATGGAGTGCTTACATTGTGGGGCGAGGATAATGAAGGTGAACACTATCAAGTAAGCGACATAAATATAACTAAAACTATAAAAAATCCCACTTCTAATGATATTGCAGTAATTTCAACTGATGGAAACAATATAAATAAAGTAGTTGTAATTGATTGGTCTAATTTAACTCAAAAATATACAAAACAATTTTCCGAAGAAATACTAAATATTTCATATTCTGCAAAAGGAACATATTTATTTATATCAACGGCCGCTGTAAATGGAACATTTATTATGGATGCTGCCACAGGAAAACTTATAAAGCAAATTAGTGACATTTATGAAAGAACTTCTATGATACAAACGGGAGACTCGGAACGCTCTGCAATAATATATTGTAATACAGGTACAATTTTGTATTATGATTTAACTCAAATGAAACTAATTCCAAAAGCAAAATTCAAAGCAGAATCAGCATTAGAACAAACACTTTTAACTGGTAGTGAAAAATTATCTAATAGGTTTCTTGTTGGAACCAAAAATAATAGCATTTACGTAATAGATGCTATGTCTGGCAAAACTATAATTCGTTATAATATAACATCTCCCTCTATTGTTTTTTCTGATACTAATAATGGAATATACTTTACAGCAACAGTAAATAAAAACAAAGTCCTTTACCAAATAGATAATAACACCTTATTTGAACATCTTAATGCAACGAATCTTAATATACAACCAAATCTTCTACAAACATTTGTACTTCCAGCTTCCACTTCAGTTACATCCACCATTATTGTAGGTAATAGTGCATATTTAGGTACAAAAGATGGCAATATTTATTATACAACGTTAAATAAAAATACTACTCAGACAGCCTCTTTAATAACAGCAAAAACATTTAATCAGATTTATGATATAGATGTTCAAAATCAATATTTTTACCTCCTAACTAGCTCTGGTATATTTCGTTCTAGCTATGATAAAAAAGAT
>CAJOPO010000149.1 GCA_905236315.1 uncultured Treponema sp. | reverse complement strand
GAAATATTTTATAGCTGGCAAAGGAAAGCTTGAAGACTTTTTAAATCGTTTAGCAGAAAAGAATGAAGTAAATCTCAGTCTTATGGGTTATCGGACAGATATTAGTGAACTTTGCCAAGCAGCAGATTTGTTCATTTTTCCATCTAAGCAGGAAGGACTTCCCGTTGCTCTAATGGAGGCGATAGCTTGTAAAACTCCTGTGATTTGTAGTAAGATTAGAGGGAACGAAGACTTAGTAAGTAGTTTTTTATTCACAAGTCAAAAAGAGTTATTTGGACTTTTAAACCAGATAAAAGAAAGAGGAGATATTTCTTCTCTTTTAGCAGAGTCCGCGGAAGAAAATTACAAAAAATTAACGACATTTAATTTATCAGAAATAACGAAGGAAATAAAAGAGATTTATAAATTATATGGTGATGGGGGTACCAACTCAACTAAGTAAGTTGATTTATAAATATAAACTAGAAGATAAATTATGCATTCCATGTTGTCAAAGAACAGATGAATATAAAATCATCCTTTCTGTAGGGGAATTAAATCAGAATAAAAATCACGCTTCTGCAATTCGAGCTTTGGCTCAAATGCGAGATAAAAAATGGCGATACTATATCTGTGGAAAAGGTAAACTTTATCAATCACTCCAAAATCTGATTCAGAATTTGAATCTGTCTAATCGCGTATATCTCCTGGGCTATCAAACAAATGTTGCAGATTTGTATAGATGCGCGGATCTGTTCTTATTTCCCTCTTTTCGGGAAGGACTATCAGTTTCTCTTATGGAAGCAATCGCGGCAAGAGTTCCTGTAGCGTGTTCACAGATTCGTGGAAATGTAGATTTAGTGGAAGATGGCCTGTTTGATCCCCACAGTATAAAGGATATTCAAAGTATTGTAGAAAAAATGCTTTATTGCTATTCTAAGGAAAAAATAGCGACAATAGTAGAAAGAAATAGTAAAAATATTGAAAAATTCTCAATTAGAACTGTTGAGAAAAAAGCCTATCAAATTTATAAAATATTTCTAGATAATTCAGAAATTCCTGTGATATAATATATATATAGCAAAGGAGAATGTATGTCACCAACAGTATCAGTATTGCTTTCTACATATAACGGAGAGCTTTATATTAGAGATTTAGTTGACAGTATTCTCTCACAGAATAATGTAAATGTTTTGCTGCAGGTTAGAGATGACGGATCATCTGATTCTACTGTTTCTATTTTAGAGTCATATCATGATTCAAGAATTCTAATAACAAAAGGAGAAAACTTAAAACCGGCAAAAAGTTTCTTAAGACTTTTGAAGGATTGCAGAAGAACAGAATATTATGCATGGTGTGATCAAGACGACGTTTGGTATTCGGATAAATTAGCCTATGCTATCGATATATTAAAAAAATATTCAGACCCAGCTTTGTTCATTTCTACTTATGATATAGTCGATAAAAACTTGAATAAACTGTTTACATTCGACATGAATTTTGAAGAACCTTTCAGATTACAAGATACTCTTATTTATCGGGCACCATCAGCCTGTACTATGGTATTTAATGATTTTCTAAGAACAGTGATTAACAAATCAACACCAGAGTTTGTAAGAATGCATGATTTTTGGACTCTTTTAATTGCAGAATCGCATAAATTTAGAATTATAACGGATGATATACCCCTGATTAAGTATCGTCAACACGAAAAAAACACTGTTGGAATTTTTCCGTCAATAGCAACTCGGATAAATCGCCTCATTCGTAGCGCATTTTTGGGAGATCACGAGAGATTGAAACAAGCAAAATGCCTTTATGATGCATATAAATACGAAATAGGGAGTGAGGAAGTTGATATTCTAGAAACAGTGATAAAATATAGGCGATCTATAAAAAACAGAATAGCGCTCATCAATGATAATAGATTTATTACAGGTAGACCATATATAGATTTTCTGTTTAGAATATCCATATTATTTAGTTTATTTTAAAGTATAGTATATAAAGATATGAATGAGATGGAAAAGTTAGTTTATATTCTAATGTCTACATATAATGGTGAAAAATTTTTAGAATCTCAGTTAAAAAGTATATTAAGCCAAAAAGGCGTAAGATTGAAAATTTTTATAAGAGATGATGGATCTTCAGATAAAACATGTGATATTATAGAAAAATTTATAAATAAAGGTTATGAAATTAAGTTGGAAAGAGGAAAAAATATCGGCGTAAAGAGAAGCTTTATGCATTTGATAAAAGCAGTGGATCAGGAGGCTGATTATTATGCATTGAGTGATCAAGATGATTTTTGGCTAAGAGAGAAGTTATATAAGGCGATACAAAATATAGAAAGTTATAATTATATTGATATACCAATATTATATTTTTCTCATACAAAACTTGTTAATGAAAATCTCAAATCCATAAATACTAAAAATCCATTTAATAAGAAAACCTCTTATAATTTTGGGCAGATTCTTATAAAAAATTGTGCTAGTGGCTGTACAATGGTGATGAATAAACAACTCAAAAATACTATATCTATGAATAAAGATACAGATATGGAATATACTCCTATGCATGATCATTGGATTTATATGATATGCATGGCTACTGGAGGAAAAGCTATATTAGATAAGAATAGTTATATTTTGTATAGGCAACATACAAATAATGCTATTGGTGCTAAAAGAAATATTATGACAAAGATTATAAATTGTCCTATTTTTAAAAAAGAGTGTGTCAGAAGTAAATGGGCAAAAAAACTAATGATGGATTACGGAATATATATAATCGATCGAGAAAAATCTATACTGAACGATATTATAAATTACAAGAAAAATTGGATGTGTACCTTAAAATTAGCCTTCAACCCTTATATTAAACCGGAAGAAATTTTGGAAAAAATCATTATATTTCTTACTATTATAACAAGAAGGTTTTAATAAAG
>CAJOPO010000148.1 GCA_905236315.1 uncultured Treponema sp. | reverse complement strand
CTAAAAACTTCAGTTTTTAGAGGCAACTTTGAAAATGCGATGTTGTAAGTCGCGCTATTATAGCGACTTACAACTCGCAGGAACCTCAAAAAACTTTCTGAAAGGGAGTTTTTCGAGGTTCCCAAGTATATAAGGAAAGAATACAATGAAAAATATGATTATTTTAACAGGCTGTCTACAAGAAAAGCCCTTGTGTATATTAAAAGATGGCAGTGACCAAGACTGCATTTTACAAGTGCGCACTTGCGAAGTATGCGACCAGAACGGAACGC
The DNA here is from genome assembly GCA_905236315.1 of uncultured Treponema sp. Taxonomy (GTDB): domain Bacteria; phylum Spirochaetota; class Spirochaetia; order Treponematales; family Treponemataceae; genus Treponema_D. The sequence goes on along the minus strand of CAJOPO010000148.1, from coordinate 4,803 downwards.
GAAAGGAAGAGAGTGGAAAAATATATTCTATAAAGGTAAACTCCACTGTAAAGTATCTCTTGCATACATATGCTCATCAAGGTATGCCTGTCTTTGTAACAGGGTACGAAAACAGCCCTAGAAGTCTAATAGATGCAAGAGTTTTCCCTGCATAAGCATAGAACTTTCTAAATGTATTGATTTTTGGGTAAAAACAGTTATACTAAAATGTATGGTAGAAGCAAAAATCGAAAACTATCAGTGTCCATCTTGTGGTGGGCCGCTTGAATATGATGCCGAAAGCGCAAAGTTGCATTGTCCTTATTGTGAAAGCAATTTTAATCCCGAAGATATTGCTATTCAACACTCACAAGCAAATGCTAGCCAGTCCTCTACATGGGATACTTCTAGCATAAATAATGACTGGGGACAAGAATCTTCTAATCTAATAGAATATTCTTGTCCGTCTTGCTGTGGTACAATAGTTTGTGATAAAACCACTGCTGCCTCTAGTTGTCCTTATTGCAATAATCCTACTATTTTAGAAACTCAGTTTAAGGGAAACTTAAAGCCTGACTATATAATTCCTTTTAACATAAAAAAAGAAAAAGCCATAGAATCATTAAAATACTTTTATAAAGGAAAGCCTTTACTGCCTAAAACTTTTACCTCAGAAAATAAATTAAAAGAAATAAAGGGGGTCTATGTTCCATTCTGGCTATTTGACGGTACGGCTTTAGGACAAGCGTCTTTTACAGCAGAAAGAACTTATACAAAGTCAAACTCTAGGAAAACCATAGAAATTACTAAGCATTATGAATGTCGCAGAGCGGGGGAAGTATCTTTTAAGATGGTACCTGTGGACGCTTCTGTGCAAATGGATGATAACCTAATGGATTCCATTGAACCCTATGATTATAGTGGCATAAAATCATTTTCTACAGGATTTTTACCCGGATATATGGCAGATATTCATGATGTAAACGTAGAAGATTGTTTTGTTAGAGCAGAACGCCGTTGCACTACCACTTGCATAGATGCACTAGAAGACACTGTTAGAGGTTATGATTCTGTAAATTTACAAAACGAAAATATATATCTACAAAAGGGCAAAGTTCATTATAGTTTATTTCCTGTTTATATTTTAAATACATTATTCAATGATAAAAAATATACTTTTGCAATAAATGGGCAAACAGGAAAGACTGTTGGCGAGTTACCCATTAGCAAAGCAAAGGGCTTTATGCGCTTTTTTATCAGTTTTTTAATAACACTTATTATAGAAGTTGGAGCGATGGCTCTTTACCTCTACAGCGGAAACGATATGCCTTCTGCTGATGATATGCCGCTTGTAGTGGGGGTAGGATTATTTATTGCCCTTGTTATAGCCACTTGTTCCTTAGGTATTGCACATTCTAAGATGAAGACTATTTTTCAAGCGAGGGACGCAGACAATTATATTAATAAAGGACTTAAGCTTTCTTTTAGTAAAGATATATTTTTATACGAAACAGAAAGAGTTATTGAGCGTAGAGAACCAGATTCAAAAAAACAAATGGGCTTTTGAATCTGACGCTAAAAATTTGAGAGGAGAATAAAATGGGCTTAATTGCAGCAGGATTAGGAGCCGTAAGTGGTACACTTGCAGACCAATGGAAAGAATACTTTTACTGTGATTCTTTAGATGCACAAACTTTAGTTGTAAAGGGACAAAAGAGAACAAGCAAGCGTTCATCTAATACAAAGGGAACAGAAAACGTAATAACAAAAGGCTCTCTTATTACAGTGGCTGATGGTCAGTGTATGATTATAGTGGATCAAGGAAAAGTAGCGGAACTATGTGCACAGCCTGGCGAGTTTGTTTATGATTCCTCTACACAGCCTTCTATATTTTCTGGTAGCTTGGGGCAGAGCATAATTGAAACATTTAAAGAGATTGGTAGACGTTTTACATTTGGTGGAGAAGTGCCTAAAGACCAGCGTGTTTATTATATAAATACAAAAGAGTTGACAGGCTGTAAGTATGGAACAGCTTCTCCAGTTCCTTTTCGTGTAGTCGACCAAAGGGCTGGTATTGATATGGACATTTGTGTTAAGTGTTTTGGTGAATACAGCTATCGCATTACTGACCCCATTTTATTTTATACGAATGTATGTGCAAATGTTCAAAGTGAATATACGCGCTCTGCAATAGATGGGCAATTAAAAACGGAATTGCTTACAGCCTTGCAGCCTTCGTTTGCTCTATTATCAGAAAAAGGAATTCGCTATTCTGCATTACCTGGTCATACTACAGAACTAGCGGAAGCTTTAAATATGCAACTTTCTGCTAAGTGGAAAAAATTACGTGGTATAGAAATAGTTTCTTTTGGTATTTCTTCCATAAAGGCAAATGAAGAAGACGAAAAGAAGATTAAGCAAATGCAAGAAGCGGCTTCTTATATGAATCCAAATATGGCAGCGGCTCGTTTAGTAAGTGCCCAAGCAGCTGCTATGGAAAGTGCCGCTAGTAATTCTGCAGGAAGTGCAACTGCGTTTATGGGTATGGGAATGGCACAGCAAGCAAGCGGTTTAAATATACAAAATCTTTTTGCTATGGGGCAACAGCAGAATATGCAAGCTATGCAAAATCAAAGTGCTAATAACGTAACAAGTCAAGCGGCTTCTAGTTGGAAATGCGTAAAGTGTGGCACTACTGCAACAGGAAAGTTTTGTCCAGAATGTGGTTCCCCTAAGCCTTCAGAAACTTGGACATGTACTTGCGGAACCGTAAACAAGGGAAAGTTTTGCTCTGAATGTGGAAGGGCAAGAAACTAAGTTAACACTTTTCTGCTTACGATTCGCTGTATTAAATGCTCTTCGTTCTCTCCCAGCCATCGCCTGCATCAGTTTCGTGACGGATAAATTTAAAGTCGCACACATCTCCGCCCTGACATAACGTTTTTGTGCGGATAAAATCCGTGTAGTGAAGGGAGCCGTAATTTATGATGTCGGCGTGGCAACACATCGCTCCGAGTTTTAGAAGTCCTCGCTTACCAAGTATTTTCGCATAGATACATTCATTGCATTCAAAATGAAATATGTTTTTGGCATCGTCCTTGTGCCATGTGTATCGCCAACCTATTCCTGACCTTTTGCTAAATCCAAACGGAACAACCTTTTTCATAAGTGGCAAAAAGAATCTCTTTTTTGAAAGCTTTTGCATTGCAGATGGGTCAAGGAATTTCCACATTTCTTCGGAAACAATTTTGTACGCCTCTTCCTCAGTCTTTCCGTGTTTTTGCAGCACCTCGTACATCGCGATTGAAGTAACAATCTGCGCGATGTGCTCATAGTTCCCCTTGTCGCAGTATTCCTTTTCCTCTTCCAAAAGTTCATCCATCCTTTTATAAATATCCTTTTGAATGTCCTCTTCTAGTGTGGGAAAAAAGTTTTGATAACGGCTGATTTTAACAAGTGCTTTAGGCTCGTAGTGCTTCATTTTCTACTCCTTATATTTGTACTAACTGATTTTATGATAAAACGTTCTGCGTAATTGCGTAAGAAAACTTTATGTATACAAAATTCACAAAATGACCGCTGTGAAAATCCATGCGGCAAGTGCGGAGACCGCAGGGAAAATCACAAAAAGTTTCAGTAACTGGCTTACGATATTGAATCCATATTTTCTGCCTGTCATTGCGCTTTCTACTTCGGGAAAATAAAACTGAAAGAAGCGAAACTTCATTAATAAAAAGTAGTCAAAGAAAATCATATCATAAATTTTGTAGACGGAAAGCATTATTACAAACCTTGTAAAAAACTGCCAGAACGAAAATCCGCTTTTTAATCCATCTAAAATTGCGATTGCCACAACGCCTACTATCATAAGAAAGCTAAAACTCATAAGAAGATAGCCGATTGCCCTTGCTCCATAAAACAATTCCTTTTCACGCGGGAGAATTGCTTGCTGTACTTCCTTTGGTGCGGAAGAGAAAAGTTTTTTATCTTGGATAAAAGCCACCGCCGAAAACATCATCAGCGTTATTGCCACGCAAAACACGAGAGATAGAAAAATTGTTAAAATCATAGTTTTTACTCCTTGCCAAGTTCAAGATTTTTTCGTGGAAACCACGGGATGCAACGGTTCACGCGTTTTTTGTATTCAGCGTATTCTTCGCCGTACAAATCCAAGAGCCACTTTTCTTCCGTGTTTTTTAGCGAGATTGTCATAATTAGCCAATTTAGCGGAACGCTTACGAGGACGAATGTGTTCCCCCTCATCATGCTGATTCCTGTAATCAAAATCCACCAACCCGAATACATCGGATTTCGTACGCAAGAGTAAATTCCTTTTGTCTGCAATTTGTTTTCGCTGATGTTTTTATCCATGTGAGAGAATACTGCACCCATAAGCCAGATGAAAATTCCCAGCGCACATAAAACGCCACCCGCAATTCTGAACACTAAAGTCCACGTCTTTTCAAGGTTTCCGATTTTTAGCACATAGCAGAAAATCACAATCACCACGACCGTTGCTGCCGCCATTCCGTAAACGATATACGGCCCCACTCCGAACAACGGGAGTTTCTGACCTTCCTTAACAAAGTTTTTCATAAAATGATTTTAGCACTTGTGACAAGTTTGCTCAATGGGTTAGTTAAAGCTAATTAGAATTACAAACATCGTCCCCATTATATAATCTTTTCCATCAATAGTTTGCATTTTCTATCCCCTTGATTTACAACCTATTATATGGAGCCTCTAAAAACTTCAGTTTTTAGAGGCAACTTTGAAAATGCGATGTTGTAAGTCGCGCTATTATAGCGACTTACAACTCGCAGG
>CAJOPO010000147.1 GCA_905236315.1 uncultured Treponema sp. | reverse complement strand
AGGTCTTTACGAAATACAACCAAAGGTATTTGGAGATAATAGAGGTTATTTTTTTGAAGTATATAGTGAACAGGACTTTTTTAAAGCTGGTCTAAACATGCGCTTTGTTCAAGATAACCAAAGTGCTTCTTCTAAGGGAGTTCTTAGAGGCTTGCATTTTCAAAAGCAACATCCTCAAGGTAAATTAGTTAGAGCAGTATCAGGTAAAGTATATGACATTGCTGTAGACCTTAGAAATGGTTCTAAAACTTTTGGCAAATGGTATGGAGTTATCCTAGACGGTCAAAAACAAAATCAATTCTATATACCAGAAGGTTTTGCACATGGCTTTTATGTACTTTCTGACAATGCTGTTTTTGCATATAAGTGTACAGATTTTTATCATCCAGAAGATGAAGGTGGAATAATTTGGAATGATTCTTCCATAAATATAAATTGGCAAGAGGTTGCACAAGGCATGCAGCCCATTCTTTCTGAGAAAGATAAAAAACATTCTCCATTTGATATGGAAAAAAAATATTTTGATATTTCAGGACATTGGATAGGTGCCTAATTTTTGCAGGCAAAAGGTGAGGTAAAAATATGGTTTGGTTAATAGGCTGTAATGGAATGTTAGGAAGTGAAATTGCAAAGCAGCTTACAGACAGCAAAATAGCTTGGATAGGTAGTGATACGGACGTTGATATTACAAGTCCAGAAGCCTTAGATGATTTTGCAGAATCACATGATAGTTCAGCTAATACAACAGGTAGTTCCGTTGCCAAAGGTAAGGTTCCTTCTAAAATAACATGGGTTATAAACTGTGCAGCTTGGACTGCCGTTGATGCAGCAGAAGAGAACAAAGAAATGGCTAAAAAGCTAAATGAAGACGGACCTCGCAATATAGCACGTGTTGCACGTAAGATAGGTGCAAAACTCATTCATATTTCTACTGATTATGTATTTGATGGAAGTGCAACCGAGCCTTATACAGAAGAGTCAGAACGAAAGCCATGTGGTGTATATGGAGAAACAAAGGCTTTAGGCGAAGCCGTTATAGAAAAAGAAATGACGCAGTATTATATATTGCGTACGGCGTGGCTTTACGGCTTTAATGGAAAAAACTTTGTATATACAATGACAAAGGCAATGAACACAAGAGAGAGCGTTCAAGTTGTTAATGACCAAAAAGGAAGTCCAACTTTTGCAGGAGATTTAGCTTCTGCCATAATGAAAATTATAAATACTTCAACAAATGCTCAAAATCTTTTTGGTAAAAATTCTGCGCCACCTTATGGAATTTATAATTTTACAAATCTTGGAGAAATAACATGGTATGATTTTGCCTGCAAAATCTATGAACTAGGCAAAAAATACAAGCGAATTACTAATAATTGTAAAATAAATCCTTGTTCTACAGAAGAATACCCTACTCCCTGTAAAAGACCTGCATATTCAGTTTTAAGTAAAGATAAAATACAAAAATCTCTTAAGATAAAAATTCCTGCATGGGAAGATAGCCTAGAACGTTTTATTAAATCAGACAAATTTTCAATTAAATAGGATAAATATATGGCAAGAAAACTTAATTCTATACTTGTAACAGGCGGTTGTGGTTTTATTGGCAGCAATTTTATAAATTACTTGTTTAATAAGAGTGCAGCTTCTAGCCTATCTGGTAATAAAGATTTATTTATGGATTCAGGTTTTAAAGGAAGGGTCGTAAATGTAGACTGCCTAACTTATGCAGGAAATCCAGAAAATCTTTCACAAGTACAAGAAGAATTTGGAAATACTCGTTATTTTTTTGAAAAATCTGATATTACAGATAAACAAAGAATAGAAGAAATATTTAAAAAATATGAAATAGATACTGTTATACATTTTGCCGCAGAAAGCCATGTAGACCGTTCTATATTAGGTCCAGAAGCTTTTATAAAAACAAATGTTTTAGGAACATATACACTTCTTGAAGTAGCTAGAAATTATTGGAATGTTAGTTTAGATAATCCAAGAGATGATGTTTTATTTCATCATATATCAACAGACGAAGTTTATGGTTCTTTAGGAGAAAATGGCTTCTTTAGAGAAGATACACCTTATTCACCACGTTCTCCATATTCAGCTAGCAAGGCAAGTTCTGACCACATAGCAATGGCATATTATCACACTTTTGCACTTCCTGTAACGCTTTCTAACTGTTCAAACAATTATGGACCATATCAGTTTCCAGAAAAATTAATTCCTCTTATGATTCTAAATATGTGTTCTGCAAAACCTTTACCAGTTTATGGGGAAGGAAAAAATATTCGCGATTGGATATATGTAGAAGACCATAATCGCGCAGTTTGGCAAATTATAAACAATGGCATTACAGGGCAAAAATACAATATTGGTGGCGAAAATGAATGGCAAAATATAAAATTGCTAGATAAGTTAATAGAAATAACTTCTAAAGAAGCTAATCTTGATATTAATGCTGTAAAAGCGACTATTACACATGTAAAAGACAGACCAGGTCATGATGTTCGTTATGCCATTGATTGTTCAAAGATAAAAAAGGAATTAGGCTGGGAGCGTAAAATGACTTTTGAGGAAGGGCTTGTAATGACTGTAAAATGGTATTTAAAAAATACACAGTGGGTAAAAAATATTCAAAATGGCTCTTATAGACAATGGCTAGAAAAAAATTATGACAAACGCTAAAAAGAGTTTTTTAATATTCCAGGGAACCTCGAAAAACTCCCTTTCAGAAAGTTTTTCGAGGTTCCT